>NZ_JBCLVE010000013.1:0-79230 GCF_039548515.1 Luteimonas qiangzhengi
ATTCACGCGGCTTCGCGCGCATGGCGCGCTCCTACAAAAAAGCAGTCCTCGAGCCGCAAGCCGGGGCCGGCACTCAGCCTTCCCGGAGCCGAGCCCCGCCGTGGCCGGGAGGCCTTTGCGCGTAAGTAAAGGAGGAGGCCTGCGCCTTGGCGCAGGCCGGGGGACATGGAGCGCAAAGGCCTGCCGGCCGCGGCGGGGCCCTTCAGATCACGGCGGAGGCTCAAAACGCGGATAGCCCTCCGGCTGGCGATAGAAAAGGGGCCGGATCAACCGGCCCCTCTCATATCTTCCAGGCGTCGCCCGGATCAATAGTCGTAGCGCACGCCCACCAGCCACGAGCGGCCGAAGCCCTCCATCTCCAGCACCCGGTTGCGCTGGCCCTGGTACCGGACCTGGCGGGTGTCGTTGATGTTGTTGACCTCGCCAAACAGGCTCACCCCGTTCCCGAACCGGTAGCTCGTAGTGAAGTCCAGGCTCGAACGACCATCCCACAGGATGTTGAGGTCCGGGTTGGTGATGTTGAACTCCTGGATGAACTCCGACCGGTGGTTGTAAGCCAGCCGCGCATTGAAGCCCGACTTCTCGTACGTCAGCGCCAGATTGTAGTTGTGCCGCGAAGTGCCCGGCAGCTCCGTCTCGCCCAGCCCGAACGGCAGCTCCGCCTTGGACTTGGCCCAGGTGTAGTTGGCGTACACGCCCAGACCGTTCCACGCGCCCGGCAGCATGTCGAAGGTCTGCTGCCACGCCAGCTCCATGCCGTAGATGCTGCCCTTGTCGCCGTTCTCCGGCCGGGTCACTTCCTGGCGGATGTCGCGCACCTCGCCGTCGTCCATCACCACGTCTTCCCACACCACGGTGCTGCTGGCCACGAACAGCGGATCGTTGATGCGCTTGTAGAAAGCCGCGGCCGACACCAGGCCCAGCGGGCGCAGGTAGCGCTCGTAGGACACGTCGAAGTTGTGCGCGTAGGCCGCCTTCACGTTCGGGTTGCCCACCGAGACGTCGTCCCAGTCACGCTCGCCGCGGATCCGGTAGGGCGCGGTGTGCATGAAGTCCGGGCGGTTCAGGCCGGTCGAGTACGAGGCGCGCAGGATGGTGTCCTGGTCGAACTCGTAGCGCAGGTGCACGCTCGGCAGGAAGTGGCCGTAGCTGCGGCTGGCATGGCGCGGCGCGAACTCCTCGGTGTCCTCGTTGAACTCGGTGGCGCTGCCTTCAAGTTCGGTGCGCTCGTAGCGTGCGCCGGCCAGCAGGGTCAGCTTGTCCCAGGTGGCATCGACCCGCACGTAGCCGGCGTAGACATCCTCGGAGGCGCGGTAGTCGCCGGTGATCGAGTCTTCAAGCAGGCGCTCATGGTTGCTGCTGGCGCGCAGCGGCTCGCCATGGTTGCTGAAGATGTCGCGGCAGAACCGGCGGCCGGTGAGGAAGTAATCGAAGTTGTTCGACCAGCTGTCGCACAGCATGTCCGAGTAGCTGATGCCCAGCGCGTCGAAGTCATCGCCTTCGCCGTTGCGGTGGCGCTCGTCGTTGAACAGCTTGTCGCGCTGGCGGGCGCGCAGGCCGAACTTGATGTCACCCATCTCGCCGAGGAAGTTCTGCTCGCGGGTCAGGTCGATGCGGAAGCTGTTTTCCTTCTCCTCGCTGTACTCGTAGCGGTCGTTGAGGCGGCGGAACTGGTACCAGTCCTCCGGCAGGTTGACGCCGCTGGCCGGCGCGTCGGCCACGTCCAGGATGTTCCAGACCGGGAAGTCCGGGTTGCTGTAGTCGTAGGCCATGCGCGGCCGGACCTGCGAGCGGAAGATGTACTGCATGCGCGGGCTGGTGGTCTTGTCGGCCTTGCTCTGCGCGGCCTGCCAGTCCAGCTTCCAGTGGTCGCCGATCCAGTGCTCGCCACCCAGGTTGTAGGTGCGGATGGTCTTGTCGTAGGTGCGCTCGCGCAGTTCCTTGTCGAAGGTGGCGCGGCCGGCCACGCCGGTGATTTCGCCCGAGCCGGGCTCGTGGCGCTCCAGCTCGATGGCCATGGCGTCACGGAACTCGCGGTCTTTGAAGTTGGAGTCCGAGGCGATGAAGTACAGCAGGTTCTCGGGGTTGATGCGGATGTCGAAGCGGCCGGTCAGGCCGGTGCGGGTGCGGGTGCCCTCGTAGTCCTTGATCTCGATCTCCGCCGGCATGATCTCGCCATCGAAGTCGTCAAACACCGCTTCCACGTTGTCGGTGTAGCGCTCCTGCTTGCTGCGTGAGGCGGCGATGAGGATGCCGATGTTGTCGTCCGGCCCGAAGCGGTTGCCGATGGTGGCGTTGTAGCGCTGGTTGTCGCCACTGCCCAGCTCGAACTCGCCCCGGGCCGCGGAAGCGCGCAGGGTCAGGCCGTCACGGTCCAGCGCACTCTGGGTGCGGATGTTGATGTTGCCGGCGATGGCGTCGGCGTCCATGTCCGGCGTCAGCGCCTTGGTCACTTCCAGCGCCGCGATCACGTCGGCCGGGATGGTGTCCAGCTCAACGCCACGGCTTTCCGCGTCCGGGTTGGCCAGCTGCACGCCGTCGATGGTGACGGTGGTGAACTCCTTGGGCGCGCCGCGCACGGTCACGTAGCGGCCTTCGCCCTGGTCACGCTCGATCGACACGCCGGGGATGCGCTGGGTGGACTCGGCGATGTTGTTGTCGGGGAACTGCCCCAGCAGGTCGGCTGACACTACGTTGATGTAGTTGGTGGAGGCGCGCTGCTGGTTCAGGGCCTGCGCGTTGGCATCGCGGGTGGCACGGACCTCAACGGTGCCGAAGTCGACGGCGTCGGCAGCCGCAACGGTGCTGTACAGGCTGATCTCGACGCGGGCGCCTTCGTTCGCAGGCAGCTCCACCTCGGTATCCACGCTGTGGTAGCCCAGGTAATCGATGGTGACGGTGTGGCGGCCGGGCGAGACGCTGGCGATGCGGAACTCGCCGTTGCGGCGGGTCACGGCCACCTGCTCGCCGTTGAGCGAGACGATGGCGCCATCAAGCGATGCACCAACCGAGGATTCACGCACCCGGCCGACGATGGTGCCGGCGGAGACGGCTTCGCCGACCAGGGCAGCCGCCTGGGGCTCGGCATGGGCAGGGGCAGCAGCGGCGAACGCGAGCGCCGAAGCAATGGCGGCAGCGATCAGTGAGCGTTGGATGGTCATTGACTACTCTGGTAACGGACAGGTGGAACCGCGGTCGCAGGCGATCGCGGATGCCGCATATGGTCGTGAGCGCTGATTGCCGCCCCATGACCGAATTGCTGCAGTTCGTTTACAGCGCAGCGGCTGGCCTGTAACCGGATGGACACATGCGCTGGCGACAATCGCCGCCTTTCCAACGCCTTTGTGACCAGTCAATGACAAACCGCCGCATCTCCCGAGCTGCTTCCCCGTCTTTCGCTTCCGGCAGCCGTCCCCCGGCGCTGGGTTGGCGCCTGGCTGGCGCCAGCCTGATGGCGCTTGCATTGGCTGCCTGTACCCAGCAGGAAGCGGTGGTCCCCGCCGTCGCTGATGACATGGCCGACAGCGCCACGCTCGGCCCGGTGCTGGTGAACGAGGCGTTCGCCACGCCGATGACCCCGGATGACAACATCGATTCAGTCGCCAGCTGGAGCAGTCCGGATGGCGATGTGCTGGTGCTGGCCACCGCCAAGTCCACCCATCGCCTGGTGGTATATGACGGCTTCACCGGCGAGTTCGTGCGTCACGTGGGTGAGCCGGGCGTGGGTCGTGGCGAATTCGATCGCCCCAACGGCATCGCGGTGGCCGATGACCTGGCATTCGTGGTTGAGCGTGACAATCGCCGGGTGCAGGTGCTGCAGCTGCCGGGCATGGAAACCGTGGCGATGTTCGGCAGCGATGTGCTCGAACTCCCCTACGGTCTGTGGGTGCAGGCCGTGGGCGATGGCTACGAGCTCTACGTGACCGACGCCTATATGGCCGGTGAAGACGAGGAGGGCGAAGACATCCTGCCGCCGCTTTCGGAGCTGGATCGGCGGGTGCACCGCTTTGCCTTCGATCCCGAAGCGGGAGACGCCGGTGCGCGACATCTTGGCGCGTCCGGCGACACCTCTGCCGAAGGGGCGCTGCGGGTGGTGGAGTCGCTGTGGGGCGACCCCGATAACAACCGCCTGCTGGTGGCCGAGGAAGACGAAACCTATTCCAACGAATTCAAGGTGTACGACCTGGAAGGCAGGTTCACCGGTGAGCTGGTAGGCGACACCGTGCTGGAAGCACAGGCCGAAGGGATCATGCTCAAGACCTGCGGCAATGGCGGCGGCTGGTGGATCACCACCGCCCAGGGCCGTGACCGGACCACGTTCCACCTGTTCGACAGGCTCAGCCTGGAACATGTTGGGGCCTTCACTGGCACCACCGTGGCCAACACTGATGGCATCTGGTTGCACGACCAGCCCACGCTGCGATTCCCGGCGGGTGTGCTGTATGCGGTGCACGACGACCAGGGCATGGTGGCCATCGACTGGCGCGGGATTGCGGTGGGCCTGGGATTGCAGGAGTGTCCGCGATGAAGCGCTGTGCCCTGCGTACGGTGAATCACGGCTTGGCGGCACTGGTGCTGGCGGGCCTGCTTGGTGTTCCGGGCCTGGCGCTTGCCGACACAGCCGCCTTACCTCCGACGCGGCAGCTGGAGCCCAATGTCCTCGTGCCGCCGGGCGACCTGCGCTATGCCCCTGCGGCGCAGCCGGACAGGATCATCGCGACTCCTGCAGCCGATCCCGCGCACGGTTTCCAGGTGGCATGGCGCACCTCGCTGGCCATTGAAAACCCGCTGCTGGAGCTTGCGCTGGCCGGTGATTCTCCGGATACCGGAGAGACCAGGAAAAGGGTAGCCCGCAGCACCCGCCTGGAGTCCGAAACCGGTGCGGGCTACCAGCACCAGGTCGAAGTGGACAGTCTGGATCCGGACACGCTGTACGCGTTTCGTGTGCAGGGCGCGAATGGCTGGTGGAGCCCTTGGCGGCAATTGCGCACGGCGGGCACCCCGGCTCAGCCGCTGGAGTTCCTGTATTTCGGCGACACCCAGAACAAGAACGCCAGCCACTCCACCCGGGTGATCCTGGAAGCGCTGCGCCACGCACCCCGCGCGCGGCTGGCGCTGTTCACCGGTGACCAGGTCAGCGGCGGCGACGGCGAGGATGACAGTGAGTGGGGCGAGTGGTTCGATGCCGCCGCCCCGGTGACGGCGACCATGCTGCTGGCCCCCGTGGCCGGCAACCACGAATACGCCAAGGAGTTCGAGGACACCCCGCAGGAGCGCCGCGTACTGGGTGCCCATTGGCCGCACGTGCATGCACTGCCCGGCAATGGTGCACCGGGCGCGAAGGCAACCACCTACTGGTTCGATATGCACGATGCGCGCTTCGTGGTGCTGGACGGCACCTCAGCGCTGGATCTGGGCACTGCCCGGGCACAGGCACGCTGGCTCGAAGAAGTGCTGTCGACCAACCCGCCAGAGTGGCTGATCGTGGCCATCCACCAGCCGATGTTCTCGCCCCGCCAGGACCGCGACAATGTGCTGCTGCGCGAGCAGGTGCTGCCGGTGCTCGAGCGTCATCGCGTGGACCTGGTGCTGCAGGGCCATGACCATGTCTACGGCCGCCGCGGCGGGCTGGTGGAAGGGCAGGGCACGCCGCAGTACCTGGTCAGCGTGGTGGGTGCCAAGCAGTACCGGCTGTCACCGCAGGCTCGTGACACGATGGCCCCCGTGGCCGAGGACACCCAGCTGTTCCAGGTGATCCGGATCGAAGGCGGCGAGCTGCACTATGAATCGCGTACCGCGACCGGCCGTCTGTATGACGCGTTCTCGCTGGCCGGAGATCGTGCTTCGGGCCGCCGGCTGGTGGAGCGTACGGAAGGCAGGATCCAGCAGCGCGACTGCCCCCGGCCGGCCACCCTCAAAGGCCGCACCGACCGCTGCTGGGAATGAGCAACGCGCGTCAGGCGCATCCCGCACAATCAAAAAGGCCCGGGCAATGCCCGGGCCTCCAGTGCTCAAACCCTGCTTGCTCAGGTCCGGCGTGCTCAGGCCTTGCGCGGGCCTTCCTTCAGCACCCGGCGGACCATGTCGACCAGCAGGTCGAGCTCGTCCTCGGCCATTTCAAAGCGCGGGGTGAAGCGCAGCGAGTTCTCGCCGCCGTGGATCACGCCCAGGCCGTTCTCACGCAGCCACTCCTCGCTCGAGCCCGCGCCGTAACCCTTGAACTCGCCCGACAGCTCGCACGAGAACAGCAGGCCGGTGCCCTGCACCTTGGTGATCAGCCCGCCCAGCTCGGTCTTCAGCGCTTCCAGCTTCTCCACCGCCTGGCGGCCGCGCTGCTGGATATTGGCCCGCACCTTGGGAGTCACCATGCCCAGTACCGCCGTGCCCACATCCGCTGCGCGCGGGTTGGCGGTCATGGTGTTGCCGTAGGTGCCGCGCTTGTAGATGCCGGCAGCACGCTCGTTGACCGCCAGTACCGACAGCGGGAACTGGCCGGCGTTGAGTGCCTTTGAATAGGTTTCCATGTCCGGAGCTTCCTGGCCCTCGAACCCGGGGTAGTCAACGATCGACAGGGTGCCGGTGGCGCGCAGGCCGGCCTGGATCGAGTCGATCAGCAGCAGCGATCCGTGGGCTTTGGTCAGCTCGCGCGCAGCGGCGTAGAACTCCGGTGGCACGCTGCGGCCGGGGTCGCCTTCGCCCATCACCGGCTCCAGGAACATCGCCTCGATGAACCAGCCGTTGGCATCGGCATCGGCAAATGCCTGCTTCAGCGCGTCCAGGTCGTACGGCGCGATCACCAGCACGCTGTCTTCGGTGCGGTAGCTTGCCAGCGCGCCCTGGTAGGCCTTGCGGGTGGAATCGGAATACAGGGCCGGGGCCTCGGTGCGGCCGTGGAAGGCCCCCTTGACCACCAGGCGCTTGACCGTGCGGCCGGCGTGGCGGCCATCCGGATCGGTCATGGTCTTGGCGTTGGTGTCGGCAATGCGCGCGGCCAGCGAGACCGACTCGGAGCCGGAGTTGAGGCACATGAACGCCGTGAACGGGCAGCCGCTGCCGGTGTGGCCGATCTCGGCCCGCAGCATCTTCGCCAGGCGCATCTGCGAAACGTTCGGGGTCATGATGTTGGCCAGCGCCTGTGGCTTGCTCATGGCGTCGATCACCGGCTTGGGCGCATGGCCGAAGCCGAGCATGCCGTAGCCGCCGGTGTCATACAGCACGGCGCCCTTCAGGGTCACGATCCAGGGGCCGCGGGCGGTCAGCGCCACGTAGGGGTTCACGCCGTCCTGCGGGTAGAAGTTGACGAAGTCCGCCTGGGTCTTCTGGATCTGCTGGTCTTCATCCAGGTCCAGCAGGTCCGCATACTCGGTGCGGATCAGCGCGTATTCCTCCGCGGCCGCCTCGATCGCTTCCACCAGCTCCGGGTGGCCGGAGGCGAAGCGCTCGATGGTGGCGTCATCCAGGCCATTGGTGCGGCGTGCGCCGGCGTGGGCGCGGAGCGCGGAAAGCTTGTCGATCACGGACATGGGCGTGTTCCTCTGGTTCAAAAAAGTGTCGGGGCGCCCCGGTTGGGACGCGGCGTGCGCAGCGGGTGGGAGGCACGCACGTGGTCCATTGTCTGAAATTAAATCGTCGTTTGAAAGGTATGGATTGCACGGATTGGTGCATAATTTCGTCATATCGACGATAAAGCGAGGCCTCCATGAAGCTCACGACTGCCGACGAACAGCTGCTTTCCCTGCTGCGAGAGGACGCGCGCCTGTCGACCGCAGAGATCGCGCGGCGGCTGCAGCTCTCGCGCACCACGGTACACAGCCGGATCGAACGCCTGGAGCGGCGCGGAGTGATCGAGGGCTACACGGTGCGCGTTTCCGATGATTACGAGCGGGCCCAGATCAGGGCCCACATCCTGATCGCGGTGCTGCCCCGGCAGATGGCGTCAGTGGTCCAGGCCCTGCATGACATCCCGGAAGTGCGCGCGCTGCATTCGGTCAGCGGGGCCTCGGATCTGGTGGCGCTGGGGGCCGCGCCGACGGTGGGCGACATGGACGTCCTGACCGATCGCATCGGCGCCATCGATGGTGTTGAACGCACCACATCCTCCATCATTCTCTCCACCAAATTTTCGCGCTGATGAAAAAGTCCGACTTCCATTACGAGCTTCCACCCGAACTGATCGCCCAGGAACCATTGCCCGAGCGCTCCGCCAGCCGCCTGCTGCTGGTGCCGCCGGACAGCACGGGGTTCGATGACCGCAACGTGGCCGATCTGCCCGATCTGCTGCAGCCCGGCGACCTGCTGGTGTTCAATGACACCCGGGTGATCCCGGCGCGCCTGTTTGGCAACAAGCAGAGCGGTGGCAGGGTGGAGCTGCTGATCGAACGGGTGCTGTCGGATTCCAGGGCCCGTGCGCAGCTGCGGGCGAGCAAGCCGCCCAAGCCCGGCGCGGTGATCGAACTGGATGGCGGCGGCAGCGCCGAGGTGCTGGAGCGCGATGGCGGCTTCTATCTGCTGCGCTTTGACGTGCCGGAGGCGCTGGAATCGTGGCTGCTGGAAGCGGGGCGCATGCCGTTGCCGCCGTATATCCAGCGGGCCCCGGGCCGGGATGACGCAGAGCGCTACCAGACCGTTTTTGCACGCGAGTCCGGGGCGGTGGCGGCGCCAACGGCGGGCCTGCACTTCGACGAGCGGCTGCTGGAAGCGCTGCAGGCGCGCGGGGTGGAATTCGGCCACGTCACCCTGCACGTGGGCGCAGGCACGTTCCTGCCAATGCGGGTGGATGACCTGCATGCGCACCGCATGCACAGCGAATGGCTGAACGTGGGGGCGGAGCTGGTGGCGCAGATCCGCCGCACCCGCGAGGCCGGGGGGCGGGTGATTGCGGTCGGCACCACGGTGGTGCGGGCGCTGGAAAGTGCCATGCGCCTGAACGAAGCCGGCGAGGGTGCGCTGCATCCGTTTTCCGGAGAGACGCAGATCTTCATCTTCCCGGGCTACCGGATCCGCAGCGTGGATGCGCTGCTGACCAACTTCCACCTGCCCGAGTCGACGCTGCTGATGCTGGTCTCGGCATTTGCCGGCAAGGAGCGCGTGTTTCAGGCCTATGCGCATGCGGTGCAGCAGCGTTACCGGTTTTTTTCCTATGGCGACGCGATGCTGCTGTTCCCCAGCCCGTGACGTCAATGATTATAATTCCCATCTGCGCTCAGCACCTTCAGCCGGGCTCGCCAGAGCGTCATCCCCCCAATTTGTGGAGTTGTTCATGCGCCTGATGTCCCGATCGTTCCGCCTGTCCCGTCCCACCGGCCTGCTGGCCGCCGCCTGCGCCGCGCTGCTGCTGGCCGCGTGCGGAGGGCAGGAGGATTCCACCTCCGCAGCCGCCACCGGCGCGTCGGACGCAGCGGCTTCCGGCGAGGTGAATCTGTACACCACCCGTGAGCCGGGCCTGATCCAGCCGCTGCTGGATGCCTTCACCGACAACACCGGCATCGCGGTCAACACGGTGTTCCTGAAGGACGGCCTGATGGAGCGGCTGGGCGCGGAAGGCGAGCGCTCGCCGGCCGACGTGCTGATGACCGTGGATACCGGCAACCTGCTGGACGTGGTCAACGCCGGCTACACCCAGGCCGTGCAGTCCGATGTGCTGGAATCCGCCATCCCCACGCACCTGCGGGGCGGGGATGGCCAGTGGTTCGCGCTGTCGCTGCGCGACCGCGTGCTGTACGCCGACAAGGACCTGGAGCTTGAAGGCTTCACCTACGAGAACCTGGCCGATCCGCAGTGGAAGGGCCGGGTGTGCATCCGCTCGGGCCAGCACCCGTACAACACCAGCCTGTTCGCGGCGATGATCGCCCACTCCGGCGCCGAGGCCACCGAGCAGTGGCTGCGCGGGGTCAAGGACAACCTGGCCCGCAAGGCTGCCGGCGGCGACCGCGATGTGGCCCGCGACATCCTCGCCGGCATCTGCGACATCGGCATCGCCAACGCCTATTACGTCGGCCGGATGAAAAACAGCGAAGAGGGCAGCGAGCAGCGCCAGTGGGGCGATGCGATCCAGGTGGTGCGCCCGGTGTTCGCCAGCGCTGAAGACGGCGGCACCCACGTGAACATCAGCGGTGGCGCGATTGCTGCCAACTCGCCCAACCGCGACAACGCGGTGCAGCTGCTGGAATACCTGGTGTCCGACGCGGCCCAGAGCATGTACGCCATGGCCAACTACGAGTATCCGGTGAAGGCGGGCGTTGAGCTTGACCCGGTGGTGGCCAGCTTCGGCGAGATGGAGATCGATCCGCTGCCGCTGACCGAGGTGGCGCGCTATCGCAAGCAGGCGAGCGAGCTGGCCGACAAGGTCGGGTTCGACAACTGATGCCTGGATGCCGGGCCAGCGCGGTAGCGGGATGACGCTGGCATCGACCTGGCGGGCGCAACCGGTTTCGCGGTTGCGCCCCGACTTCTGGCAGCCCGCGGCAACGGTGGTCGCCGCGATCATGCTGTTGCCGCTGCTGGCGCTCGGCTGGAGCGCCCTGCAGGGCAGTGACGGGCTGTGGTCGCATATCGCGGTCCATGTGCTGCCGCGCTCCGCGCTCAATACCCTGATCCTGCTGGGCGGGGTGGGCGCGCTGGTGATCGCGATCGGCACCGGCGCGGCCTGGCTGGTCACGGCCTACGAGTTTCCCGGCCGGCGGTTCGTGTCCTGGGCCCTGCTGCTGCCGCTGGCGGTGCCCACCTATATCGTCGCGTTCTCCTACCTGGACCTGCTGCATCCGCTGGGGCCGGTGCAGGGCGTGCTGCGCAGCCTGCTGGGCTACGACAGTCCGCGCGATTTCCGGCTGCCGGATATCCGCTCGCTGACCGGCTGCATCGTGCTGCTTGGCTTCGTGCTCTATCCCTATGTGTACCTGACCACCCGGGCCATGTTCATGACCCAGGCGGCGAGCCTGCTGGAAGCGGCGCGCTCGCTGGGCGCCTCGCCGCTGCGGGTGTTCACCCGGGTTGCCCTGCCGATGGCGCGCCCGGCGATTGCCATCGGCGCGGTACTGGCGCTGCTGGAAACGCTCAACGATATCGGCGCTTCCGAATTCCTCGGCGTGCAGACCCTGACCGTGGCGGTCTACACCACCTGGGTGACCCGCAGCGACCTGCCGGGGGCTTCGCAGATCGCGATGGCGATGCTGGCGATCGTGGTGCTGCTGATCCTGATCGAACGCTACGGTCGCCGCCGCCAGCGCTACGCCGCCACGCAGCGGCCCCGGCCCATGCGCCCGCTGCAACTGCGCGGTGCGCCGGCCTGGCTGGCGCTGGGGCTGGGCGTGGTGCCGGTGCTGATCGGCTTCGCCATCCCGGCATCGCATCTGGCGTGGGAATCCTTTGAACGCCTGGGCAGCAGCGGGGTGTCTCCGCAGCTGCTGGCCAGCGCCCGCAACACCCTGCTGATCGCACTGGCCGCAACGGTGGTGACGTTGGTGGCCGGGCTGACGGTGGCCTGGGCGCTGCGCCTTGCCCAGGGACGCCGGCGCAGCAGGCTGGCCGCGTTGAACCTGCGCGTTGCAAGTCTTGGCTACGCGGTACCTGGCACCGTGCTGGCCATCGGCCTGCTGGTGCCGCTGGCCTGGTTCGACGACGGTGCCAACGTGGTGATCGCGGCTTTCGGCGGCGCTCCGCAGATGGTGCTCATGGGCTCGGCGACGGCGCTGGTGATCGCGTACATGCTGCGCTTCCTGGCCATATCCGCGGGCGGGATCGAAGCCGGCCTGACCCGGGTGCCGCGTTCGCTGGACCAGGCCGCGGCCAGTCTTGGCCATTCGCCCGGGGCGATGCTGCAGCGGGTGCATCTGCCGCTGCTGCGCCCGGCCATGGCCGCGGCGGCACTGCTGGTGTTCGTCGATACCATGAAGGAACTGCCGGCCACGCTGCTGCTGCGGCCGCTGAATTTCGAAACCCTGGCGACCTGGCTGTATGCCGAAGCGTCGCGGGGGACCTATGAGGAGGGCGCTGTGGCGGCCTTGATGATCGTTTTGGTGGGACTGCTGCCGGTGGTGCTGTTGGCGCGGACCGGCCTGGGCTACGGCCGGGAGCATGCATCGTGAGTGACCAGGCATTGCTGCAGCTGGCCGATGTGCAGGTGGGTTACCCGACGTCGGCCGGCATGAAGGTGGTGGTGGATGGCCTGTCGCTGGAGCTGCAGGCGGGCGAAATCGGCTGCCTGCTCGGCGCGTCGGGCTGCGGCAAGACCACCGTGCTG
Organism: Luteimonas qiangzhengi; assembly: GCF_039548515.1. Taxonomy (NCBI): domain Bacteria; kingdom Pseudomonadati; phylum Pseudomonadota; class Gammaproteobacteria; order Lysobacterales; family Lysobacteraceae; genus Luteimonas; species Luteimonas qiangzhengi. The sequence continues at coordinate 12,239 of NZ_JBCLVE010000013.1, forward strand.
CGGGCTATCGCCGGTTTCGAGCCGCTGATTGCCGGGCGTCTTGAACTGGAAGGCAAGTTGATTGCCGACGCGCATGGCGGCCAGGCGCCGGAGCAGCGCAGGGTCGGCATGATGTTCCAGGACTACGCGCTGTTCCCGCATCTGGACGTGGCCGCCAACGTTGCCTTCGGCCTGCGGCACCGGCCACGGGCCGAGCGGGCGGAGCGGGTGCGTGAGCTGCTGGAGCTTGTGGGGCTGGAGGCGTCCGCCGACGCGTTCCCCCATGAGCTGTCCGGAGGCCAGCAGCAGCGGGTGGCGCTGGCGCGCGCGCTGGCCCCGGAACCGGCCCTGCTGTTGCTGGACGAGCCGTTCTCCAATCTGGATATCGACACCCGCCAGCGCCTGGCCGGCGAGCTGCGCACGCTGCTCAAGGCCACCGGCACGACCGTGCTGATGGTGACCCACGACCAGGCCGAGGCGTTCGCCATGGCCGACCGGATCGGGGTGATGGAACGCGGCCGGATCCTGCAGTGGGATTCGGCGGTCTCGCTTTACCGGCGTCCGGCCGACCGCTTCGTGGCCGACTTCATCGGACGCGGCAGCCTGGTATCGGCCGCCGCGCTGGGGCTGGCTGGCGACGGCGAGGTGCTGCTGCGGCCGGAGTCGCTGAGCTGCGATCCCGCGGGCGCGATCCGCGGTGAACTGGTCAACGTCGGCTTCCGCGGCCCGCACCATATCGGCAGCGTGCGTCTGGGTGGCGGTGAAGTGGTCGAGGTGGACCTGTGTGACGAGCATGCGGCCCAGGCCGGAGCTGAAATCGGGCTGCGCCTGGTGGGCGATCCGCTGGTGGTGCCTGGAGCCGGGGAAGGGCGATGAGTTCACGCATGGATTTTGAATTGCTGGCCAGCGATGGCGCGGCCCGCCGCGGGCGGATGCGCTTTCCGCGCGGCACGGTGGAAACGCCGGCATTCATGCCGGTGGGCACCTACGGCACGGTCAAGGGCGTATTGCCGGACCAGGTGCGCGCGTTGGGCGCGCAGATGATCCTGGGCAATACCTTCCACCTGTATCTGCGCCCGGGTCTGGAGGTGATCGGCGATCACGGCGGCCTGCACGGCTTCACCCGCTGGGATGGGCCGATCCTGACCGACTCGGGTGGGTTCCAGGTGTTCTCGCTGGCGCACAAACGCCGCATCACCGAGCAGGGGGTGACCTTCCAGGCGCCCACCGACGGGCGCACCGTGTTCCTGGGCCCGGAAGAGAGCATGCACATCCAGAAGGTGCTCGACTCGGACGTGGTGATGATTTTCGACGAATGCCCGCCGGTGCACGTGGATGGCAAGCCGGTGGAGCGCCAGGTGATCGAACGCTCGATGGAGCTGTCGCTGCGCTGGGCCGAGCGCTCCAGGCGCGCCCACGAAGGCAACGACGCGGCGCTGTTCGGGATCGTCCAGGGCGGGATATTCCAGGATCTGCGCACGCGTTCGGCGGAAGGGCTGAAGGGCATTGGCTTCGACGGCTACGCCATCGGCGGGCTGGCGGTGGGCGAGACCGAGGACGAGCGCAACGCCATGCTCGACCACACCTGCCCGCAGCTGCCGACCGACCGGCCGCGCTACCTGATGGGGGTCGGCCGGCCCGAGGACCTGGTGGAGGCGGTGGCGCGCGGGGTGGACATGTTTGACTGCGTGATGCCCACCCGCAACGCCCGCAACGGCCACTATTTCACCAGTACCGGCACCGTCCGGATCCGCAATTCCAAATACGAACGCGACCTGCGCCCGATTGAGGAGGGCTGTGGCTGCGCCGCATGCGCTGGCGGCTACACCCGCGCCTATCTGCGCCACCTGGTGCGCTGCAATGAAATGCTGGGACCGATCCTCGGCACCCTGCACAACCTCTGGTACTACCAGCAGCTCATGGCCGGCATGCGTGATGCGATCGCCGCGGGAACCTTCGCCGCCTTCCGCGAGTCTTTCTACGCAGCCCGCACGTAGGTCGGGGCTACGCCCCCGACGCGCGTCCCCCATGCTGCGGGCCCCGCCAGCGCCAACCTCCGCCGCCGTGGCATAATTCCCGGCTGTTTTCCCTTCTTGGATATCCCGATGACCCTGCTCGACTTCTTCATCGCCCCCGCCCACGCCGCTGCAGCACCCGCCGGAGGCAGCATGCTGCAGGCGCTGATGTTCCCGCTGCTGCTGATCGCGATCATGTACTTCCTGCTGATCCGTCCGCAGATGAAGCGCAACAAGGAGCATCGGGGCATGCTCGAGAAGCTGTCCGTGGGTGACGAGGTCATCTCGGGCGGCGGCATCGCCGGCACCGTGCGCGCCATTGGCGACAGCTTCGTGACGATCGAGATCGCCGACCGCGTGGAGATCCGCGTGCAGAAGGGTTCGATCGGCAATGTGCTGCCCAAGGGCACCCTCAAGTCCGCCTGAGCGGACATCTACTTCCAAATACTTGACAGGCGTCAGCTGAAAGGCTGCCGCGCAGGGACCCGCAATGCTGGAATTTCCCCGTTGGAAATACGCCTTGATCGTGCTGGTGGCACTGCTCGGCTTGCTGTACGCGCTGCCGAACATGTATCCGCAGGATCCGTCGGTGCAGGTGACGGCCACCCGCGGCAACCAGGTCAGTCAGCCGCTGGTTGAGCGTATCCGCACCCAGCTGGATGAAGCCGGCATCGCGCTCAAGTCGATCGACGTCGATATCGAGGGCGGCAACCTGATGGTGCGCCTGCCGGATCTGGATTCGCAGACCCTGGCATCGGATCTGCTGCGGGAGTCCCTGGGTGAAAACTACACCGTCACCCTGAACCTGGCCTCCACTGTGCCGGACTGGCTCAGCCGGCTCGGCGCCAATCCGATGGTGCTGGGGCTCGACCTGCAGGGCGGCGTGCATTTCGTGATGCAGGTGGACCAGCAGGCCGCGCTTGAGCGGCGGCTTGATTCCTACGCAGAAGCCATCCGCGCCAGCCTGCGCGATGCCCGCGTGCGTTACACCTCTGTGGAACGGCGCGCCGACGGCAGCATCCAGACCGTGCTGGCCGATGAAGCAGACGTCAGCCGGGCCATGCGGCTGATGGCCACCGATCAGCCAACGCTCAACCGCAGCGTGAGCGGCAACCGCATCACCACCCGGGTGCCGGATACGGAACTGAACCAGATCGCGATCGATGCGATCGACCAGAACATCACCACGCTGCGCAACCGCGTGGACGAAGTGGGCGTGTCCGAGCCGGTCATCCAGCGCCAGGGCGACGACCGCGTGGTGGTGCAGCTGCCCGGCGTGCAGGACACCGCCGAGGCGAAGCGCATGATTGGCGCCACCGCAACGCTCGCCTATCACGCGGTGCTGGACGGCGACGCCTTCGAGGCCGCCCGCACCGGCGTGGTGCCGCCCGACGGGCGCATCTACTACAGCCGCGATGTGGGTATCGACGGCAACCCGATTCCCTACATCCTCAGCCGCCGGGTGATCGCCACCGGCGAGGAAATGGTGAACGCGCAGTCCAGCTATGACCAGAACGGCCTGCCCGCGGTCAGCGTGACCCTGAATGCCTCGGCCGGAAAGCGCATGTTCGACTTCACCAGCATGAGCGTCGGCAAGCCGATGGCGGTGGTCTACATCGAACGCGTGCCGCAGGTGCGGATGGTCAACGGCGAGGAAGTGCGTACCTTCCGCGACAGCGAGGAAATCATCAGCGTCGCCAACATCTCCGGCGTCTTCAGCCGCGAGTTCCAGACCACCGGCCTGGAGAAGCAGGAGGCCGACGACCTGGCCCGCATGCTGCGCTCCGGCTCGCTGGCCGCGCCGATGGACTTCATCGAAGAGCGCATCGTCGGCCCCAGCCTGGGCGCCGAGAACGTCTCGCGCGGTATCACCGCGGTGGGCTATGCGTTCCTGTTCACCCTGTTCTTCTTCATGCTGTATTACCGGATGTTCGGGCTGATCACCAGCGTGGCGCTGCTGATGAACCTGGTGCTGGTCATCGCAGTGATGTCGATCTTTACCGCCACCATGACGCTGCCTGGCTTCGCCGGTCTCGCGCTGTCGATCGGCCTGTCGGTTGACGCCAACGTGCTGATCAACGAGCGAATACGCGAGGAGTTGCGTAACGGCATGCCGCCCAAGTCGGCCATCGCCACCGGTTACGACAAGGCATCGAGTTCGATCCTGGACGCCAACCTCACCGGCATCCTGGCGGGTGTTGCCCTGTACGCCTTCGGCACCGGCCCGCTGCGCGGGTTTGCCATCACCCTGGTGGTCGGTATCAGCGCTTCGATGTTCACCGCCCTGGTGGTGACGCGCGGAATTGCAACGCTGATCTACGGGCGTCGCAAGAAGCTCAAGACGCTGGCCATTTGACGGGAGAACCGACGATATGAAGATTTTCCCGATTTCCCTGCTTCCCGCGAACCCGAGCGTCGACTTCATGCGGATGCGCTGGGTCACGATGATCGCGGGCCTGGTGGTATTTCTGGTGGCGATCGGAGCGATTGCCACGCAGGGCTTCAACTACGCGCTGGACTTCACCGGAGGCACATCGGTCACCCTGCGTTTCGACCAGGCCCCCGATGTCGACAGCGTGCGTGAGCAGCTGGCACAGGCCGGCCACGACAACGCTCAGGTGCAGACCTTCGGCAGCGGTGCGGACCTGTTGGTGCGCCTGCGTGCGGAGGAAGAGCAGCTGACGGTGGACCAGAACGCCCAGCTGGTGCAGGACGTGATTGCCGCGGTGAGCACGCCCGACAACCCGGCCACGGTGATCAGCAGCGAGTCCATTGGCTCGCAGGTGTCCGATGAGCTGGCTGCCAAGGCCATCAACGCGATTATTTTCGTGCTGGTTGGCTTCATGATCTACATCGGCTTCCGGTTTGAATGGAAGTTCGCGGTGGTGGCCAGCGCGACCACGTTCTTCGACGTGATCGTGGTGGCGGGCTTCTGGGCCATGACCGGGCGCGAGTTCGACCTGACCGTGCTGGCGGGCCTGCTGGCGGTGATGGGCTTCTCGATCAACGACAAGATCGTGGTGTTTGACCGCGTGCGTGAGAACTTCCGCAGCATGCGCGCCGATCCGCTGACCGTGTTCAACGCGTCGATCAACCAGACCCTGTCGCGCACGATCATCACCTCTGTGGTGTTCCTGCTGTCGGTGACCGCGCTGTACTTCTACGGCGGCGGCTCACTGGAAGGCCTGGCACTGACCCAGATGATGGGCGCGGTGATTGGCACGCTGTCCTCGATCCTGCTGGCCTGTCCGCTGCTGACGGTCGGCTTCTTGACCGTTACCAAGCAGGACCTGCTGCCCAAGGCCAAGGATGAGGAGGCGCTGGCGCGGCGTCCCTGATCGGGAAGGCATCGCCCACGAAAAAGGCCGCGCACTGCGCGGCCTTTTTCGTTTCTGTCCAACCCGGAAGCGTCAGTCGGTTGCGACGGTTGCCAGGCCGGTGAACGCGGCGGCGTAGCCGGAGGAGGCGATGATCCTCTGCAGCGGCTCGGTTACGCGTACGTTGCCGGCCAGCAGCTGGCGGCTGGCGGTGCCGCGGTCGTCCATGCGGCCTGTGGCGGCGTTCTTGAAGTCGGCCACCCGGCCTCCTGCTTCGCGGACCAGCAGCGCGCCGGCGGCGATATCCCAGGGCTTGAGCCCCGCTTCGAAATACGCGTCCAGGCGACCACAGGCCACGTAGGCCAGGTCCAGCGCTGCAGAGCCGCTGCGGCGCACGTCCTCGGCATCGATCAACAACTGGCGCACGCATTCAAGCTGGGCGCCGGCGCGGGCGCGCTCGCGCGGAGCGAAGCCGGTGCCCACCAGTGCGCCGGAGAGCTCGCGACGATCGGCAACCCGGATCCGGCGCTCGTTGAGCTGCGCGCCGCCGCCGCGGCTGGCCGTGAACAGCTCGTTGCGCAGCGGATCGAAGATCACCCCGTGCTGCGGCTCACCGTCTTCGACCAGCGCGATCGACACGCACCAGTGGGGAATGCCGCGCAGGTAGTTGCTGGTGCCATCGAGCGGATCGATCACCCACATGGTGCGGGTGGGGCCGCGGTTGCCCTTCAGCAGGCCGCTTTCCTCGCCGAGCACGGCGTATTCGGGGTTGGCGCGGCGCAGCTCCTTGATGACCTCGGCCTCGGCCAGGCCATCCACCTCGCTGGCATAGTCGTAACGGTCTTTTTCGACCACGTTCAGTGCATCCAGACGGTGCATGTGGCGCAGCAGCACGTTGCCGCCGGCGCGGGCCGCCTTGATCATGATGTTGACGGCAGGTTTTAGCATCGCGACGGGCTCCGGGCGCTTGGGGGGACAGCAGGGGGAAAGAACGGGCAGCGCTGTTGGCTGGCCGGACAGTTTAACATCCGTGCATGGCTGACGATCCGATTGAACTCCAACCCTCCGCAGCACCGTCCGGTGCGTCCAGCAGGATCCGCATTGTGCTGGTGGGAACCCAGCACCCCGGCAATATCGGTGCCGCGGCGCGGGCCATGCTCACGATGGGCCTGGCCCGGCTGGCGCTGGTGGCCCCCCGGCATTTCCCGCACGCCGAAGCCGAAGCCATGGCTGCCGGCGCCGATTCGGTATTGCAGCAGGCGACGCTCCACGCGGACCTCGCCGAAGCGGTGGCGGACTGCCACCTGGTGCTGGGCTGTACCGCCCGCGACCGGCGGATTGCGCTCCAGCAGCTTGCTCCCCGTGAAGCGGCTGGGCAGGCCGTGCAAGCCGCGCAGGCCGCGGAAGTGGCGCTGGTGTTTGGACGGGAGCGCACCGGGCTGGAGAACTCCGAACTCCAGCTCTGCCACCGGGCCATCCATATTCCCTCCAATCCCGGCTACAGCTCGCTCAATCTCGCTGCCGCGGTTCAGGTGATCAGCTACGAATTGCGCCTGGCGTTGCTGGAGCAGGGCCAGGCAGGCCCGCTGCCCCCAGCCGCCAGCGCAGATCAGCTGGCCAGCCATGCCGAAGTTGAAGGGTTTTTCGGCCAGCTGCATGACACCCTGGACGAGATCGAATTTCACAAGGGCCGCAACCCGGACGCGGCCATGCGCAAGTTGCGCCGCATTTTCGTGCGCACGGACCTGAATGCCGGCGAGGTGCGCCTGCTGCGCGGGGTGCTGGCTGATTGCCAGCGCATGGCCCGGTTGGCCCGGGACTGACGGGGCCGATGGACACTGCCAGGCCATTGGGGATTGGGCTAATCTCGATTCCAGTCATTCCGGGGACACTGATCTGAACGCCGTGACCCGCAGCCTGCTTTTCCTCCTGTCGGGTGTCTTCGCCGCGCTGCTGGCCGCATCACCCGTCGCCGCCGAGGGCGATGACGTGCTGGTGCTGGGGCGGATCAGCGATGACCCGGCCAGCCACTACGCCCAGCTCCAGCCGCTGCTGGACTACGTGGTGCCGCGGATGGCCGACGTCGGAATCCGCGAGGGCCGGATCCTGATGGCGCGTGACGCCCAGCAGATGCTCAGCTACCTGCGCCGTGGCCGGGTGGACTGGGTCACCGAAACCGCCGCCGCCGCGATGCTGCTGGAGCACAGGGCCGGCGCCGAACCGCTGCTGTTGACCGAGCGCAGCGGCGTCAGCCGCTACCGCACCGTGTTTTTCGTACGTCGGGACAGCGGGATCCAGACCCTCGAAGCGCTGCGCGGCCGCAGTGTCGCCTTCCAGAACCGCTCGTCCACCAGCGCCTACTTCGTCCCCGTCACCGAACTGCTCGCGCGTGATCTTCCGATGGAGATCCTGCTTTCCCCAGTCGATCAACCTGACCCGGAGTCGGTGGGTTACCTGTTCGCCGGATCGGAATCAAACATCGCCACCTGGGTGCACAAGCGGCTGGTGGACGCGGGCGCAATGAGCGACCTGGACTGGAACAACACCCGCGCCATGCCGCCTTCCTACCGTCGTGACCTGGTGCTGATCCACGAGACCCCGGACTTCCCGCGGGCGCTGGAAATTACCCGCGCCGGCATGGATCCGAAGGTGCGCGAACGACTGCGCAGCGTGTTGGAACAAGCGGCTGATGATCCGCAGGCTGCAGAGGCATTGCAGCACTTCTTCGGCACCACGCGCTTCCTGCCGATTGATGGGGAGGCCGCGCACCAGCTGCAGTATCTGCGCACCGCGGTACTGCGGGTCAGCGACGAGATCGAATGAAGATGCGTTACGGCCTGCAAGCCAGAGTGCTCACCGCGATGCTGGCGGCCCTGCTGATCACGTTGACGGTGATGGCCCTGGTGCTGCAGCGCCAGGATGCAATGCGCGAGGACATGCTGGACGGCGCCCGCGATGCCATGAATACGCTGGTGCACGGCAGGTTGCAGGCCAACGTACAGGCCAGTGTGGACCGGTTGGCCGGCGACCTGGTGAATCCGCTCTACTACTTCGATCTGGAGGCAATCGGCAAAACCATTGCCAGCGTGCACCGGCAGGCAGACGTTGAATACGTGGTGGTGTATTCAACAACGGGCGAGGTGGTGCACGACGGCTCGCGTGAAATCACCACGTTCGGCCGGGAAGTGGATGAGGCCCTGGCGTCGGGCGCGATCGGCGCTGAGGAAAACCAGGCGCTGGGCGCTGGCCGCGGCTTCGAGGTATCTGCGCCGATCACCATCGGCGACCAGAGCCTGGGCGGGGTCCGGGTGGGCTATTCGCTCGACTCTGTGCGCCAGGACGCACGCCAGGCGACCGGTGGCCTGCGTGCCGGCCTGGAGGAGATCGCCAGCCGCCACGGCATAGCGATCGCGGCGCTGCTTTCATTGCTGGTGGTGTTGGCGGCGGTCATGGTGCTGCTGGCCCAGCGCACCCTGGTGCGCCCGGTGCGCCAGCTGGCCGAGGCCGCACGTGAGATCGAATCGGGCAACTTCACGGTCAGCGTCCCGGACAGTCGCCGTCACGACGAGGTGGGCGAGCTGATGCGCGGCTTCCGCCGCATGAGTGAAAGCATCGCGCGCCACGACCGCGATATCCGCCGGATGGCCTATACCGACGCCCTGACCGGGTTGCACAACCGGGTGGCGTTCCGGGAAATCCTGGACCAGCGTGTCGAGGCGAACGGCGTTGGCGGCCACATGGCCCTGCTGTTTGCCGATATCGACAACTTCAAGCGGGTCAACGACACCCTGGGCCACGATGCCGGGGACGAAGTGCTGGTGCAGTTTGCAGAGCGCATCCGCGACGTGGTCGAGCGATATGCCCCTTCGGCGGTGGTGGCCAGGTTTGGCGGGGATGAATTCGTGGTGCTGTTGCCGGTTCCGGACGGTGCGGATGTGCATGAGGTGGCCGGGCAGCTGGGCGGCATCCTGGTCGAGGAGCTGGGCCGGCCGCTGATGGTGGCAGAGCGGCCGGTGTTCCTGGGGCTGTCGATCGGCGTCACGCTGTTCCCCGACGATGCGTCCAGTGCGGCGCTGCTGATGAAAAACGGCGATATCGCCATGTACCAGGCCAAGGTGGCGGGCAAAAACTGCCATCGCTTCTACAGCCGGGCCATGGACCAGGCGGTGGAGCGCCGGGTCCGCATGGAACAGGACCTGCGCGGGGCCTGGGAGCGGGGCGAGCTGAGCGTGGTGTACCAGCCGCTGTTCAACATGGCCGACAACCGCCTGGTGGGCGCCGAAGCGCTGCTGCGCTGGCGGCACCCGACCCAGGGCATGGTGGCGCCATCGGTGTTCATCGACGTGGCCGAACAGAGCGGGTTGATCGAGAGCCTGGGCGTGGCGGTGCTGACGACCGCGTGCAAGGAGGCCGCGGGCTGGCAGGAGCGCGCCGGGCCGGATGGCATGTTCGTCTCGGTCAACGTGTCTCCGCGCCAGCTGCGCAGTGGCGATCTGGCCCAGCAGGTGGAGGACGTACTGAGCCAGACCTCCCTGCCGGCGACGCGCCTGCATCTGGAGCTGACCGAGACCGCGGTGCTGGGCGATGAATTGCGCACGGACCGGCCGCTGGCCCGTCTGCGCGCGGCGGGGGTGCGGATCTGGCTGGACGATTTCGGTACCGGGTTCTCCGGGCTTAGCCACCTGCGGCGCATTCCGATCGATGGGGTGAAGATCGACCGCAGCTTCATCGCTGACGTGTTGCGCGATCCGGACGACCTGGCCCTCACCACCGCGATCATCGCCATGGCCCGCTCGCTGGGCATGACCGTGGTGGCCGAAGGGGTGGAGCGGGAAGGGCAGTACGAGCTGCTGCGTGAGCGCGGCTGCGACCTGGCCCAGGGCTACTGGTTGGGCCACCCGGTCAGCGGCGAAGAGCTGCGGTTGCTGATCTAACCCTGCTGATCTAGCCCGCGCCCTGGAGCAGCGGCGTCAGCCACTGGGCCACTGCGGCAGCCAGAGCGCCGCTGGCCACGCCGAACACCGCGATCGCAATCAGCCCGGCGGCCCAGCACAGCAGCATCAGCGCGCCGTCGCGCTCAAGCAGGGCCAGCGCAAAGGCCAACAGCAGCACGCCGAACAGGTAATTGGTGAACGGGATCGGCAGCGCCAGCAGGATGCCCAGCAGCACCACCAGCAGGCCGGTGAACGAGGCCGCCAGGCGCGAGTCGAGCACGCCCGCCATGCGCGGGCGGATGCGGCGCTCGATGCGCGCCAGCAGCGGTGAAATCCGCCGCTCGAACCCGATCAGGGTGTGCCGGTACGGGCCGCGGCGTTTCAGGAAGCGGGGCAGCCACGGCCGCCGGAAACCCAGCAGCAGCTGCGCGCCCACGATCACGGTGAGCGGGCCGCTGATGGCCCCGGCCAGGCCCGGGACCGGGATGAAAGCGGGGATCGCCGCGATGACCAGCAGCATGCCGAAGACCCGTTTGCCCAGTCCGGCCAGCAGGTCATCAAGGCGCAGCGGCTCGTCGGGATCACCTACGGTGTAGGCGGCCAGCAGGGCCCGCACGCCGGCCTCGCGGCGTTGCTTGCTGCTAGTGCCGGGACCGCTGGCGTCAGTCGTCATCGCCGGACGCAGGTTCGGGCAGCTTCTGCAGCAGCAGCTTGTCCACGCGCGGGCCGTCCAGATCGACCACTTCTATTCGCCAGCCGCCCCATTCGAACCATTCGCCGGTATTGGGGATGCGGCCGAAGTGGGCGATCACCATGCCCGCGGCGGTGTGGTAATCGTGGTCGGACTCGTCGGGCAGGCGCGTGCCCAGCAGTTCGCGCATGGTGTCGTTGGTCACGCCGCCATCCACCAGCATTGAACCGTCGTCGCGGGTGATCACCAGCGGGGTCGCGCCCTCACCCTCGCCGCTGCGGGTGCGTCCGATCACCGCCTCCAGCAGATCATTGACCGTGATCAGACCGGAGATGTCGCCGTATTCATCCACCACCAGGGCCAGCGACTGCTTTTCCTCGCGGAATATTTCCAGCAGCTTCAGCGCCGGGGTGGATTCGGACACGAACAGGGCCGTGCGCAGCTGGGTGAACAGGTCGAATCCGCCCGGATTGAGCCGGTCCAGCAGCGACTTCACCTCGAGCACCCCGATCACCTCCGCATCGGAATCGCGATAGACCGGATAGCGCGAGAACGGCGTGGCCCGCATGCAGGCCATGTTCTCCTCGAAACTCTCGGTGTCATCCAGCCACACGATCCGGGTGCGCGGCGTCATCAGGCTCTCGGCGCTGCGGTCACCCAGCTGCAGCACCCGGTTCATCATGTTGCGTTCGTCGTCGTCGATGACGCCCTGCTCATGGCTTTCACTGACCAGCAGCAGGATCTCCTCTTCGCTCACCTTGGCCGCTTCGGTGTCGGACAGCCGCAGCAGGCGCAGCGCCGCATGCACGCTGGAACTGAGCAGCCACACGGCCGGTTTGGCGACCCGCGAAATGGCGTTCATGGGCAGCGCGATCAGCGAAGCGATGCGCTCCGGTGCCAGCAGCGCCAGGCGCTTGGGCAGCAGCTCGCCGAAAATGATGGTCAGGTAGGTGATCAGGCTCACCGCCAGCAGCAGGCCGGTGGTGTCGGCCCAGCTGGTCTCCATGAACGGCACCGTGGCCGCCAGCTGCGGCGCTGCCTGGAGCAGCTGCTCGCTGATCGACTGGCCGATGGCGCGGCCACCGAACATGCCGGTCAGGATGCCGATCAGGGTGATTCCCACCTGGACCGTGGACAGGAAGCGCTCGGGCTCGTTGGCCAGCTCCAGCGCCTTGCGGGCGGAGCGGCTGTCACCGGCGCGCTGCCTGAGCCGCGATTTTCGCGACGTGACCACCGACATTTCCGACAGCGCGAAGAACGCGTTGCAGGCGATCAGGACCAGAACGATCAGGAATTCCAGCATCAGGAGAAGTCCCGTGCCGGGGTGGGGTGGGACGGGGCGGGCAGGCCGGCAGCGCGGAAGGCGGTGCGGCAGGGCGGTAAGGGAATGTCGTCCATGGGTTCTTCAGCGCAACAGCGCGGAGCAGGATGATACCAGCCAGCATGTGTTGGCGACCCACTTTGAGCCATGGTGCCGGCCGGGGTCCGGGCGAGGCCCCGGGGCACATGGAGTGTGACAACTAGGCGAAAGTGTCTTGCAACCGTCATAATCCGCTCCCGTAGACGCCGGGCATCCGCCGCTGGCATTTGAAAAGGTCTCCAGATGTTTTCCCTGCAAACCATCTTCGGCCGGGGCAACCGGTTCTATTCCCTGCTTGAGGACGCGGCCGTGTCCGCCCAGGATGCCGCCCAGGCCCTGCACCTCATGCTGCGGGAAGCCGATCGCCAGCCTGCGCTGGACGCATTCCGCCTGGCGCGTACGCGCACCCGCGAAACCTCCAATCTCATCAGCCAGGAGCTGGTGGACAGCTTCATCACGCCGATGGAGCGCGAGGACATCGAGGCGTTGGGCTCGGCGCTGTACCGCATTCCCAAGCAGATCGAGAAATTTGCCGATCGCTACGCGCTGGCCGTGCAGAACCTGGAGCACATCGATTTCGCCCCGCGCGCGGCCATGCTCGAACAGGCCGCCGGCGTGGTGGTGCAGATGGTCCGCCTGCTGCCGAAGATGAAGCTGGAGCCGATGAAGGCGCTCAACGACGAGCTGCGTTCGATCGAGAACGAGGCCGACCGGCTGATGCTCGAGCTCTACGGCGACATCTATTCGGGCAAGCTCGACCCGCTGCACATGTTCCTGCTCAAGGAGTTCTTTGAAATCCTTGAAAAGGCCATCGACCGCTGCCGCGAAGCCGGCGTGGTCGCCTACGACATCGTGCTCAAGAACTCGTAAGGGACCGTCAGGATGCTCAGCCTTGTCCTGGTCGTGGTCCTGACCGCGCTGGTGTTCGAATACATCAACGGGTTCCACGATACCGCCAACTCGATCGCCACCGTGGTGGCGACCAAGGTGCTCTCGCCGATGCAGGCGGTGGGCCTGGCGGCATCCATGAACCTGCTTGGCGCGCTGGCCGGTACCGCGGTGGCGCAGACCATCGCGTCGGGCCTGATCGACGCCGGCGTGGTGGAGGTCGGATCGCAGCTGATTCTGTGCGCGCTGATGGGCGGCATCATCTGGAACCTGATCACCTGGTGGTTCGGACTGCCTTCCTCGTCCTCGCATGCGCTGATCGGTGGCCTGATTGGTGCGGCGCTGGCAGCGGCGGAAATGAATTTCGACGTGGTGATCTGGTCCGAGCCGGCCGAGCCGGTGTGGCGCAGCGCAGGCGTGCTGTGGAAAGTGGTGGTGCCGATGGTGGGCTCGCCCGTGCTCGGCTTCGCCTCGGGCTTCCTGATGATGGGAGTGCTGTTTTTCATCATTGCCATGCTGGCGCGTGCGGGCGGCGTGTTTGCGCGCATGGTGCGCCCGCGCTGGGTCAATGCATTCTTCGGCAAGAGCCAGATCGTGTCCGCGGCCGGCATGGGCTTTGCCCACGGCATGAACGACGCGCAGAAGACCATGGGCATCGTGGCCTTGACCCTGGTCAGCGCGGAGGCAACCGGCGCGCTGGACAACCTGCCGGCCCTGCTGGGCTTCCTGCATCCATCCGAGGAAGCCCTCACCGAGGGCGGCATCGACCTGTGGATCAAGATCACCTGCGCAGTGGTGATGGCGGCGGGGACGGCTGCCGGTGGCTGGCGGATCATCAAGACCCTGGGCCACAAGCTGGTCAAGCTGCACCCCATCCACGGTTTTGCTGCTGAAACCAGCGCCGCTTCGGTGATTCTTGGCGCTTCGGCGCTGGGTATTCCGGTGTCGACCACCCACAACATTTCCTCGGCGATCATGGGCGTGGGCACGGCCAAGCGCCTGAACGCGATCAAGTGGGGCGTGGTCAACAAAATGGTCTGGGCCTGGATCCTCACTATCCCGATGTCGGCCGGCATGGCCTACGGAATGTTCCGCGCCCTGCAGGCGCTGGGTTGGGCGTAAGCGCGGACTGTGCTTGCGCGCGCCATCACAGGCGCCGACAGCCCCGGGCCAGGCGGTTATGATGGCCAGTCATCTCAGGAGTGCGGATGTTTTCCAACCTTCCCCCCGTCACCAGGGCCCTGCTGGTCATCAACGTGGTTGTGTTCCTGCTGCAGGCACTGATCGGGAATCAGCTGTTTTTACCGTTCATGCTCTGGCCACTGGGTGGCAGTGATGCCGGCGGCCTGCCGTTCCTGCCCTGGCAGCTGGTGAGCTATGGCTTCCTGCATGCCGGGCTGTTCCACCTGTTGTTCAACATGGTGGTGTTGTTCATGTTCGGCGCGCCGCTGGAACACACCTGGGGGCCGCGCCGGTTCCTGACCTATTTCCTGGTCTGCGTGGTGGGTGCCGGGCTGTGCCAGCTGGTGGTCGTCTCGTGGTCACTGGCACAGGGCGGGCCGCCGTACCCCACCCTCGGTGCTTCGGGCGGCGTGTTCGGGGTGCTGCTGGCCTTCGGCATGCTGTTTCCGAACCAGCGGGTGATGCTGATGATCCCGCCGATCCCGATGAAGGCACGCACGCTGGTGATCGCGCTGGGCGTGATCGAGCTGGTCGCCGGCATCAGCGGCACGCGTTCGGGCGTGGCCCATTTCGCGCACCTGGGCGGCATGCTGTTCGGCTGGCTGCTGATCCAGCAGTGGCGCGGCCGGCCGCCTTTCAGCAGGCGACCGGGCGGCGGCGGCAACGTACGCCGGTTCTGAGACATCGCCGGGCCGTGGGCCCGGCTCTGTCCTCAACGGTCAGCGCCAGATGCTGACCTGTTCCTCTTCGGCGCGCTGCATCGGCGTGCCGGGTTTGCATTCGAACGCTTCACCGAAGGCCGGCAGGTTGGCCAGCGGGCCATTGGTGCGCCACTGGCCGGGCGTCTGCAGCTGATTGGCTGCGGATACGGCCGCTGCATCCGGCGAGACCTGCTGGCGCCAGAGGCCGGCCCAGCTGCGGAAGAACTCCTGCGGGACTTCGCTGGAAGGCCTGTCGTCAGACGCCTGGTAGGCCGCCCACGCCAGTTCCAGTCCGGCCAGATCCGCGGCGTTGGCGTCGCGGTTGCGGGTGCCGTCCCCCATGGCATCGGGCGCGCCCGGGAACACATAGGTGTGGTACTGGGTGGCCAGGCCGTGGGTGCGCTCGGTCCAGGCGGTCTGGTCGGCCTGCGTCCACCAGTCGCGCACGTTGCCGTCGGCATCCACGTTGCGGCCGAGGATATCGATGCTGCGGCCCAGCTCATGGCCCACCAGCGCGCCGAAGCTGCCGTAGTGGCTGGCCGGATCGGCGGCCATGTCCAGCACCGGTGGCTGCAGCACGGCGGCCGACACGATCAGCCGGTTCTGGGCCAGGTCATAGCCAAGGGCGGGCTGCTGCGGCAGGACATCCCAGCGCTGTGACACATTGGCCTGGCCGATCCGACGCATCTCCTGGGCGTGGCGCCAGGTGGAGGCGATCAGCATGTTGGCGCCGAAGCTGTCGCGGCCCATCGGCTGCACGCTGAAATCAAGGTCCTGGACCGGCGCACCAATTTCGATGCGCAGACCCTGCAGCTTGCGGGCGGCCTCGGCCCGGGTGGTGGGGTCCATCCAGGCGTTGTCCTGCAGGGCCGCGGAAAGGGCATCGCGCACCTGGCCGGCGATCCGCTCGGCGCGGGTGCGGGTGATGTCGGGCAGGTGGCGGGCAACGTACTCGCGGGCAAGCATGGGGCCGGCGGCCTGGTTGATCGCGGCGAGCACCTGGTCAGGGCGCGCGGCCGGAGCGGTTTCACCGCGCAGCACCCTGCCATGGAACGCAAACTCCGCATCGCGGAATGCCTGCGACAGGTACGGCGCCATCGCGTTGCCCACGTGGAAGCGCAGGTACGACTGCCACTGCGAGGCCGGGGCATTGGCCACCAGGTGATCCAGCAGTCCGAACAGCTCCGGATTGGCCAGCGACACCTGTTCGCTCTCGACACCCTGTTCGCTGAGGAACTGGTCCAGCCGCAGCTGGCGGAACTGCCTGCGCAGCCCGGCCGTGGGGACCAGCGCATGGTTGTTGCGCGGGTCACGCATCTCCGCGCCGCGCCAGTGGCCGGCCAGCTGCGTTTCCAGATCCAGCACCGCTTCGACCTGCGTATCCAGGGCGTCTTCGGGCACCCCGGTCAGCGCCAGGATGCTGCGCACGTACTGGCGGTAGCGCTCCATCAGCGCGCCGGTTTCCTCGTCATCCCGGCTGTAGAACTCCGCGCCCGGCAGGCCCAGGCCGCCCTGGGTGAAGTAGCCGATGTGGCGGTCGAGGTCGGCCAGGTCCACGTCGGCGTTGAACCCGAACGCCACCGGGATACCCACCTGGTGCAGGGCCGTGATGGTCGGTGCAATGTCACGGGCACGACGGATGCCATCGATACGGGCGAGCAGCGGAGCGATGGGCGCGGAGCCGTCGGTCTCCACGGCGGCCTCGTCCAGGCCGCTGGCCCAGAAGTTGCCCAGCAATTGCTGGATCTCGTTTTGCGGCGCATTCATGGCCTGGTCCAGCAGCTGCCGCTGCTGGCGCGCAGCCAGGTCGCGCAGCTCCTGCAGAGCCGATGCCGAAGCAATGCCGGGGCCGGGCAGGGCGTTCGCTTCCAGCCAGTCCTTGTTGCTGAAGGAATAGAAGTCGGTGCAGGCGGTCGGTGCAGCGGGCGCAGCGGCGCGGCGCTGTGCGCTGACGTCCGCTGCCAGCCCGGCGAACAGGATCGTGGCAAGTGCGAGGGCGGTCGGACGCAGGAAAGCGCGGGAAGGGTCGAACGACATGTGCTGGCTCCTTTGGGGCGGACCCGGTGGGCCGGGCCGCAGCAGCGCGGGAGTTTAGCAAGCACGCGGGCAACCGGTCCGGCCTTCCGTCGCATGAACGGGGCGACGGCAAATGCGCGCCAGTCCGCGTTTTGACGTAAACTCGCCCTGTTCTGCAAAACGGCTGCCCCCTGCTTTCAAGCAGTGACGATCCTGGTATGCCCGCCTCGGCTCCGGCCCGGCTTCTTATCCCGCACGTCCTTTTCGTCGCGCAGACACGGCCCGGAACCTCCGGCAGCCGTCACAAATTTGCCTGCAGCGCGGTATTGGATAGCTCCGGGCAAGCCAAAGATCAGACCGGTCAACGGTGCGCAGCTGCGTACCGCTTCGGCGCGATCGCTTTCTCGGAGTAATACAACAATGACGTTTGAAACCCTCGGCCTGTCGCCGGCACTGCTGCGCGCGCTGAATGAAACCGGCTACAACATTCCCACCCCGATCCAGGCCCAGTCGATCCCGGGCGCACTGGAAGGTCGTGACATCCTCGGTGCGGCCCAGACCGGTACCGGCAAGACCGCCGCCTTTGGCCTGCCGCTGCTGCAGCGCCTGGCCAAGGAAACCCCGCCCAAGGGTCCGCGCAAGCCGCGCGCCCTGGTGCTGGTGCCCACGCGTGAGCTGGCGGTGCAGGTTGCCGACAGCATCAAGGCCTACGGCCGTCACCTGCGCCTCAACGTCACCATGATCTTTGGTGGCGTTGGCATGCAGCCGCAGATCGACAACCTGCGCCGCGGCGTTGACGTGCTGGTCGCCTGCCCGGGCCGCCTGCTCGACCATCTCGATTCCGGCCACGTGAAGCTGGATGCCATCGAAGTACTGGTGCTGGACGAAGCCGACCGCATGCTCGACATGGGCTTTTTGCCCTCGATCAAGCGGGTGCTCTCGCGCGTGCCCAAGCAGCGTCAGACGATGCTGTTCTCGGCCACGTTCGAGTCGCGCATCCGGTCTTTGGCCATGGAGCTGCTGGACCGTCCGGTTGAAGTGCAGGTGGCGACGCAGAACACGATTGCCGACACCATCGTGCATCGCGTGCATCCGGTTGATTCGAGCCGCAAGCGCGATCTGCTGATCGATATCCTTGCCAAGCGTCACACCGACCGGGTGCTTGTATTCGGGCGCACCAAGCACGGCTGCAACCGCCTGGCCGAACAGCTTGGCGAGGCCGGCCTGCCGGCAGTGGCGATCCACGGCAACAAGAGCCAGGCGCAGCGGCAGAAGGCGCTGGACGCGTTCAAGGCCGGTCGCGCACGGATCCTGGTGGCAACCGACGTGGCCGCCCGCGGCCTGGATATTCCCGACCTGCCGCTGGTGATCAACCACGATCTGCCGATGGTGGCCGAAGACTACGTGCACCGGATCGGCCGCACCGGCCGCAACGGTGCCCAGGGTGAGGCCCTGTCACTGGTGGCTCCGGAGGAAGGTGGCCTGCTGCGCGACATCCAGCGCCTGCTCAAGACCGATATCGCCCTGGAAACCGTGGCCGGATTCGAGCCCAGCCATCCGCTGCGCATGGATGCCAGGCCCGCCCAGGGCCGTGGTGGTGGACGCGGTGCCGGTCAGCGGCCCGACGGACAGCGCCCGGCGCGCAAGCCGGCGGCCCGTGGACACGGCAAGCCGCAGCAGCGCGGTGCGGCCCCGCATGCGGGGCCCAAGCAGCACCGCGGCGGTGGCGGACGGACGCGCCGCACCGCCTGACGGCGAATGCTGAAGTAGTCAACATGACGGGCGCAGATTGCGCCCGTCATGCTTTCCGGGGTCCGGTTCCAGTCCCCGGCGGGGGGCTTCAGGGTTCGCGCACCAGGCGGAAGCCCACGTCGTCGTAGCCGCGTTCGGTCGAGCGCATGGCGGCTCTGTTGCGGCGCCAGCTTTCGCCGGCCACCGCACGGGTCTGGCAATCGCCATTGCAGTCCAGCAGCCATTCCGCCACCGGCTGGGAGCCAGCGGTGACGGGCAGCGCGCTGGCTTCACTGGCAGTGGGCAGGCGGTAGCGGGCACCGTTCTGCTGGCCCAGCCAGCGTGCGTAGGCGTCGGCATCATCCCAGGACACGCAGACCACGGCATCACTGCCGGATTGTTCGAAACCGGGTGAAGTCCAGTCACGCGGCGAGAGCATCCGCAGCAGCGAGGCGCGCTCGCGGCACAGGGCCGGCTCGCGTCCGGTGGCTTCGGCAAAGCGGGTGTACTCGTTGCGGCTGATGTGCAGCCGGGTCAGCGCGTATGCGTCGTCGCCGCCACGCTGCACGGTCATCCGGGCCGGATCACCGGGCACCACCTGGCCAACCGCGGGGATGGCCCGGACCAGTCCGGCCAGGCGCTCACGGGAAGCGGTGTCCAACCCGATCCCCGCCACTGTCTCGAGGTTGCGCTGTGCCGCTTCGCGGTCGAACTGTCGCGCGGCTTCCTGCACGCGCGCCTCGATTGCCGTGGCGAGAGTGCGCCGTGTCGCTTCCAATTCCGCTTCGGCGGCGGGGGCCACCAGCTCGCCGATCCGGCTGGCCTTTTCCAGCGCGGCGACGGTGCCGGAGGTGTCGCCGGCCTGCAGCCTGCGTGCGCCTTCCTGTCCCAACGCGCCGACCAGTGTCGCCGCCGTCGGGGCGAGTTCTAGATGCTCGGTGTCCTCTGCGATGGCTTCAATCAGCGTGTCGTATGCGTTGTCACCGGCCGGGGTGGTCAACCGGCGGGCCTGGATCTGACGCTTGGCGTCGGCGATGAGGTGTCCGGCCCGCGACTGGGGCGCAGCTGCTTCGCTGAGCGGGGTCCCGTCTTCCGAAGCCGAAGCCTCCTGCGGTGCACGGGTGTTTGCGGGTGCTTCCGCGCCAGCACGGAAGAAGCGCTCTGCGGGCGTATCTGGAGCGTTGCCGAAGCGCTGCAGGCCAAGCCCCAGCAGCGCGGCCAGCACCAGGCCGCCGATGATCCAGGCGGAGCTGGGCATGCGCCGGGGCCTGGCAGCGGAGCGCAGCCAGGCGCCTGGCGCGAAGCGCCGCGGACGGCCAGGCATGGGCACCTGTTCGATCGCCTGCAGCATGTCGTTGGCGTCGTGGAAACGCTTGAGCGGGTACTTGGCCAGCGCCCGGTCCATGAAGCGCTGCCAGTGGCGCAGGTGCGGCGGCAGGCGAGGGATCGGATCGCGCGCGTGCATCACGGCCATCGCC
Organism: Luteimonas qiangzhengi; assembly: GCF_039548515.1. NCBI lineage: Bacteria > Pseudomonadati > Pseudomonadota > Gammaproteobacteria > Lysobacterales > Lysobacteraceae > Luteimonas > Luteimonas qiangzhengi. The sequence continues at coordinate 32,531 of NZ_JBCLVE010000013.1, forward strand.
AGCGCGTCCTGTGCCTGGTAGGGCAGTTCGCCGGCCAGCATCTCCCAGGCCAGCACGCCCACGCTGTAGAGGTCGGCACGCGGATCGACTTCTTCGCCACGCGCCTGCTCCGGTGCCATGTAGGCGGTGCTGCCCACGGCCAGGCCGGCGCTGGTGACGCGGCTGCCGTAGCCCCGGCGCAGGGCAATGCCGAAGTCCGCCAGCAACGGACCGCCGGCATCGTCAAACAGGACGTTTTCCGCCTTGACGTCACGGTGGATCACTCCGCGGCCGTGGGCATAGGCCAGGGCCGAGAGCAGGCCGCGCAGGACCTCGCGTGCACCAGCCTCGTCGTTGCTGAAGTCGCGCTGTCCCAGGTGGCCGTTGGCCAGGTAGGGCATGGAGTAATACGGCAGCCCGTCGGTGGTCCGGCCGATGTGGAAGATGCCGACAATGTGCGAATGATCCAGCCGGCCAACGGTGCGGATCTCGTTCTCGAACCGGCGCCGGCTCACTTCATCGGCCAGCGCATCCGGGCGCATCACCTTCAGCGCCACCTGGCGGCCGAGTGACTCCTGCTCGGCCAGAAAGATGATTGAGGTGAGGCCTTCGGCCAGCACGCGCAGCAGCCGGTAGCCGACGATCTCCGGCATGGATGCACTGTTCGGTGGCGATGGCTGAATCGTCATCACATTCCCCCCTGGAACTGCCAGCAAGCATACGGCGCCCGGTTCGCGCCGTGGTGTGAAATGGCCTACGGTTACGGGATTCAATCGGCCGGGCGCGGCCGTCAGGGAGGGCAGGGGATGCGTCGTTGGCTGGTGCGGATCGGGATTGCGCTGTTGGCATTGGGGGTGGTTCTGGCCGCGCTGTGGGGATTCTCGCGGTTACGCGGGCCTTCGGCGGAACAGCGTGCGGCGCTGGCGCTGTTCGAGCAGATCCCCGAGCCCATCGGCCGCAATGCCTGGCCGCTGGCGTGGCTGCTGCAGTGGGATGTGCCGTTTGCAGAACTCGAGCGGGTGGCGGCGGAGGATGTGGCACGGTTTGACACGTTGCCGGCGGTCGGTGGTTCCCGGAGCGTTGCGGCCGAGCGCTATCGCGATCTGGCACTGTTGCTCGCCGATGAGCCCGCTTCATGCGAGCTGCGTGAAAGCGGCTGCCTGGCCCACGTGCGCAGCGATCGTCAGGCTCACGCCGAGCGTCTGTCTGCGGCGGGTCCGCTTGTGGATCGGGTGGAGGCTCTGGTGGATTACGACTACGCATACACCTTGGCCCCTCCGACGGTGAATACGCCGTACCCATCCCTGCAGTGGCTCGGCCTGCCGATGACGCGCCACGCATTGTGGTTTGTCGACGGAGAGCATGACCGGGCGCTGGCCGGAAGCTGTCGGGCCATTGCCGGCTATCGCAGGTTGGCCACCAACAGCAATTCGCTGCTGGTTTCCATGGTCGGCGTGGGGGCGATTGAAGGTCAGGCAGCTTTACTGGCCGAAATGCTGGCTGAACTGCCGGCGGGTCACGACCTTCCGTCCGAATGCGGGGAGGCGCTCGCGTCCTTGCAGCCGCATGAGCTGGGCACCTGCCAGGCCATGCGTGGTGAATGGCAGCTGGGCGCATCGGCCATCGCCGGGATGCAGACCGATCTGTCGACCGCGGAGCGCTTGCAGACGGCCCTGATATACGACCAGGAAGCGAGCGATGCCATGCGAGCCAGCTACCTGGCCTGGCCCTGCAGCGAAGAAGCCGCGAACCTGCGCGAGCAGGGAGTGCCCATAGAAGTGCCTGGGGTCCCAACGGGGCTGGGACGGGTTGAATGCTGGGCCAATCTGGCGGGCTGCATCCTGTTCGAGATTGCCGCGCCGGCATATGTAGCCTACGAATCCCGGGCGCAGGACGCCGCCGCCCGCATCCGGCTGCTGCAGGCGCTGGTGTGGATGCGTGGGCAGGTGACAGATGGCGACACGCGGGATACCCGCGCGCTGCTGGCAGCAAGCCCGCAGCTGCCGCGGGGAGGGTCGCGCCGTATCGAAGTGAATGAGGGCGGGACGGGTTTGCGCATGTCGCTGTTCAACCAGCAGCGCGACACGCACTGGGCGATCCCGCTGCCGCCGCAGCTGCACGTGCCGGTGGCGACAGCCGGCGGCGGGCACTGAAGGGTCGTCAGCGCCCCGGCTTGCGCCGGGCGTAGACCTGTTTGCGCACGCGCGCGACCACTTCGCCTTCGGCGTCGAGCACTTTGGTTTCAAACCAGTGCAGATACTTGGCGCCGCCAGCGGTGGCCACGCGGATGGTGTCCAGCGTGGCCTCGTCCAGTTCAAAGCTGGCGTGCACGGTGCCGCGGCCGGGCTTGAGGAATTCGATTTCGCCGGCCTGGTCCCAGACGTAGTGGTCGCGGCCGAGGGATTCCTTGACCAGCATCATCCAGAACGGATCGGTCATGGAAAACAGGCTTCCACCGAAGTGGGTGCCGACGTAATTGCGGTTCCACGGCCGCATGCGCAGCTCCACCCGGGCGCTGCGCCAGTCGTCCGCGATCGCCGCCACGTGGATGCCGGAGAACAGGAATGGTGGCCACAGGTTCATGCCGTGGCGCAGGGTGGACGGCTTCATGGCTGGGTCAGAACAGCAGCGAGGACATCTTCCTGCGGTAGCGACCCACCACGGCGGGATCCTCGACGATCTGGAACGCGTCGATCAATGCCTTGCGCGGCAGCCCGTCCTGGTAATCACGGTCGCGCTGGAGCATCTCGATGAACTGCTCCAAGCCCGCTTCGGCATCGCCGCCGACAATCAGGTGCACGCCCAGCAGGTGCCGCGCGCGCAGGTCGGAAGGATCCGCCGCAATGGCCGCTTCCAGCTCGGCGGGCGCCGGTGCGTCGGCCAGCAGGGCGGCGAATTCAAGTCGCGCGCGCGCAGCGACCGTGCGGTCGTCGGTGGCCAGGTTGGCCGGGAGTCCGTCGAGCAGCTTGCGGGCTTCATCGGTGGCACCGGTGCGCAGCAGGGCCAGGGCCAGGTCGAGCTTGTGTTCGTCAACGTCGGGCTCGGCTTCCACCTGGGCCTGCAGGCGGGCTACTTCGGCGTGCGGATCGACCGGTTTGGCCGGAGTGGCAGCGGCGGAATCGTCATCCGGATTCTCAAAACCTTCCAGTGCAGGCGCGGCCGGCTCGATACCGTTGCGCTTGAGGAATTCGCGCACCTCGCCCTCGCTGATGGCGCTGGCGAATCCATCCACCGGCTGGCCGTTGGCCAGCAGGAACACGGTGGGGATGGAGCGGATCTGGAACGCGGCGGCCAGCTGCTGCTCGGCTTCCACGTCCACCTTGGCCAGTTCGAAAGCGCCGTTGTATTCGCCGGCCACCTTTTCAAGGATCGGTCCGAGCGTCTTGCACGGGCCGCACCATTCGGCCCAGAAATCGATCAGGACCGGGACCTGGGTGGATTTCTGCAGGACGTCGGTTTCGAAATTGGCGGCGGTGGCGTCGAAGACGTGGGAGGAAGAGGACGGCTGGTTCATTCGAAGTTTCCTGATGCGATGACGCAAGCATGGTGGCGGCGGTTCACGAATCCAAGCCGATGTAAAAAGAACTTGACATGCCGGCGCGGCAAAGTAAAAGATACTTTACGTTTAGTCCGGTTGAGGTGACATCATGATGATCCAACGTTGGCACGGGGGAGGGTTGCTTGCGGTCGCAGGGTTCGGCCTGTGGCTGCTGCTGGGCAGCGGGCGCGTGTTTGGCGCCGATGTCGGCGGACTGGGCGTGGCCCTGCTGATCGGCGTGACCGCGGTATCGATGCGTGCGGTGTCGCGGATGCCGACGGGAGAGTTCGAGCGCGCTGTGTCACCGGGCGAATGGAAGGCCTGGATCGGCCTGGCTTTCATGCTGGTGGCGACCGCCTATCTGGCCACGAATCTGAAGCTGATGGACGGCAGCTCCATGGCGGCGGCGTCGGCGGTGGCGCGCAAGCTGGTGCTGCTGCTGGTGGCCTGGATCGTGCTGTCGAAGCTGATGGCTTCGCGCTGGAAGGATCAGGTGCAGGAGGATGAACGCGACCGCCAGATCGAAGTGCGTGCCGCCGCCTGGAGCCGAGGGACGCTGGTGGTTGGCGTGGTCGCCCTGGCAGTATTGCTCGGGTTTTCGCCGCCCGATCGGCTGCAGTGGGCCAGCCACTTCATGATCGGCAACCTGCTGGTATTTGCCCTGGTGTGCAGTTGGCTGGTGGAGTGCGGGGCGACGGCGGCAATGTATTGGCGGGACCGGCATTGAGCGGCACGCCGATCGCCAACGACATCCGCCGGTTGCGCTTCGAGCACGGCGAAATGACCCAGCAGGCGCTGGCCGATGCCTGCGGGGTCACCAGGCAGACGATCATCGCGCTGGAGGCGGAGCGCTACGCGCCCTCGCTGGAGCTGGCGTTCCGCATCGCGCATGTGTTCGGGGTGGGTGTGGAGCAGGTATTTCGCTGGGAGGGAAAGCGATGAGCCGATGGACGATGAGTCAATGGATGAACGTGGCCGCCTGGTGTGCGGCGCTGTGCTGCATCGCGGCTGTGGTGTTGGGCGGGATGGCGCTGGAGGGCTATTCGCACGCGCTGTACCCGCTGGCCCTGCCCGGCGCTCGCGGGGTGCCCGCGGCGCTGGCGTTCAATCTGGTGGGGTTTGTGATGCCTGGCCTGCTTGCCGCGATGGTGGCGCATGGGCTGTATCGGCGGCTTCCCGTGCGGGCCGGCTGGCTGGCGCGCATTGGTGCGCGAATGCTGCTGCTGTCGGCGCTGGCCTTTGCCGCTCAGGGCCTGTTGCCGCTGGATCCGATGAACCTCGACGCTCGTGCCAGCGGGCTGCATGCGAGCGCGTGGATGATCTGGTGGATCGCGTTTGCCGCCGGCGCGCCGCTGTTGGCCGTGGGCATGCGGGAGGTGCGTGCAATTACCAGCGCGGCGGTGATTGTGCTGCTGGCGATGATGTTCATCCCGGCAGCGGTGCTGGAACCCCCCATCGCCCAGCGCATCGCTCTCGCAACGTGGCTTTTGTGGCTGGCTCTCACGCCGTGGCTCGCCACCCGCAACCAGTAGGAGCGCGCCATGCGCGCGAAGCCGCGTGAACCGGAATACCGGCACATCGCGGCCATGTTGAGGGCCGGCGGGTCTACGGGGGACCTTCACCCGTGTCGCAGCTTCATCACCAGGATTGTTCCGGCCAGGACGAAGGTGGTGATGTTGGCGAGGATCATCGGCCAGGAGCCGAGCGCGACACCATAGGCGAACCAGAAGCCGATGCCGATGGTGAAAATCACATACATGCCCAGCGAGATGCCGCTGGTGTCGCGGCTGCGGATGGTTTTCACCGCCTGCGGAACAAATGCGATGGAGGTCAGCACCGCGGCGGCGTAGCCGAACCATTCGATGCTCATGGCGCGTCCGCGTGTCTGGACCCCGTGGTGTCGGCGATCAGCAGTCTGTGCATGTTTTTCCCCGGTCAGAAGCCTGCCATTAGAAGCACCGCCCGTCAGTACGGCAAGCCGGCCGGCCCGATGGCGGGACTTTGTGCGCTGCGGTAGGCTTTCCAGTCCCCTCGCACAGTTGCCCATGCCCGTGTCCGAATCCGCTTCCTCCTCCACCGATCAGGCCGGCGATCAGGCCAGCTACCAGCCCGCCAGGGTTGAATCCGACGCCCAGCGTTTCTGGGATGACACCCGCGCCTTCCAGGTGACCGAGGATCCGGACAAGCCATCGTTCTTCTGCCTGTCCATGCTGCCGTACCCCTCCGGTGCGCTGCACATGGGCCACGTGCGCAACTACACCATCGGCGATGTGATCAGCCGCTACCAGCGGATGACCGGCAAAAATGTGCTGCAGCCGATGGGCTGGGATGCGTTCGGGCTGCCGGCCGAGAACGCCGCGATCCAGAACCGCACCGCGCCGGCCAAGTGGACCTACGCCAACATCGCCCACATGCGCCAGCAGCTCAAGGCGCTGGGCTATGCGATCGACTGGAGCCGCGAGTTCGCCACCTGTTCGCCGGATTATTACGTGCACGAGCAGCGCATGTTCGTGCGCCTGATGAAAAAGGGCATGGCGTACCGCAAGAACGCGGTGGTGAACTGGGATCCGGTGGACCAGACCGTGCTGGCCAACGAGCAGGTGATCGATGGCAGGGGCTGGCGCTCGGGTGCCACGGTGGAAAAGCGCGAGATCCCGCAGTGGTTCCTGAAGATCACCGACTACGCACAGGAACTGCTGGACGGGCTGGATACGCTGGATGGCTGGCCGGAGTCGGTCAAGACCATGCAGCGCAACTGGATCGGCCGCAGTGAGGGCCTGGAATTCGGCTTCCGCGTCGATGGCGAGGATGAGCTGCTGCGGGTGTACACCACCCGTCCGGACACGCTGATGGGCGTGACCTTCATTTCCATTGCCGCCGAGCATCCGCTGGCGCAGAAGGCCGCGCAGGACAATGCCGAGCTGGCCGCCTTCATCGAGGAACTGCGCAAGGGCGGAGTGTCCGAGGCCGATCTGGAAGGGCAGGAAAAGCGCGGCATGGCCTCCGGGCAGTGGGCGATCCACCCGGTGACCGGCGAGGACGTGCCGATCTACGTGGCCAACTTCGTGCTGATGGGCTACGGCACCGGCGCGGTGATGGCGGTGCCGGCCCACGACCAGCGCGATTGGGAATTTGCCAAGCAGTACGGCCTGCCGGTTCGGCCGGTGGTGGTGCCGCCTGCTGTGCGCGACGCGCTGGATGAGCTGGTGCGGGACGTGGCGGCGGATGTGGACCCGTTCCAGGCGGCGCTGTCCGGCACCACGGTTGACGCATACGACACCTCGGCCGCAGTGGCGGTGGTGCGTGAATATCTGGAGCACATCGAACAGCAGGGTGCCTACGTCGAGCAGGGCCACCTGATCAACTCGGCCGAGTACAACGGCATGGATTTCGATGCCGCATTCGACGCGCTGGCCAAGCGCTTCCAGGACGAGGGCATCGGCCAGCGCAAGGTCAACTTCCGCCTGCGCGACTGGGGCGTGAGCCGCCAGCGCTACTGGGGCTGCCCGATCCCGGTGATCTACTGCGACGACTGTGGTGCGGTGGCGGTGCCGGAGGATCAGCTGCCGGTAGTGCTGCCCGAAGACGTGGAAGACGCCTTCGCCTGCGGCACCGTGCAGTCGCCGATCAAGGCCGACCCGGAATGGCGTAAAACCACCTGCCCGCAGTGCGGGGCCGCGGCCGAGCGCGAAACCGACACCTTCGACACCTTCATGGAGTCCAGCTGGTACTACGCCCGCTACACCTCGCCCGGAGCGGACGACATGGTGGACGGCCGTGCCAACTACTGGACCCCGGTGGACCAGTACATCGGCGGGGTGGAGCACGCGATCCTGCACCTGCTGTATTTCCGCTTCTTCCACAAGCTGCTGCGCGATCAGGGGCTGGTGAGCAGCGACGAGCCGGTCAAGCGCCTGCTCACCCAGGGCATGGTGATCGCCGATACCTATTTCCGCGAGAACCAGGACGGCTCGAAGAGCTGGTTCAACCCGGCCGAGGTCGAAGTCACCCGCGACGATAAGGGCAAGGTCACCGGCGCCAGGCTGAAGGCCGATGGCCGTCCGGTGGGCATCGGCGGGATCGAGAAGATGTCCAAGTCGAAGAACAACGGCGTGGATCCGCAGGCCATGATCGATCGCTACGGCGCCGATACCGTGCGCCTGTTTTCCATGTTCGCTTCGCCGCCGGAATTGTCGCTGGAATGGAACGAGGCCGGGGTGGAAGGCATGGCCCGCTTCCTTCGGCGGCTGTGGGCGCAGGTGCACAAGCATGCCGATGAGGGTCCCGCGCCGGTGCTCGACAAGGGCGCATTGGATGATGCCGGCCGCGCCCTGCGCCGCCAGCTGCACCAGGTGATCCAGAAGGTCGGTGACGACTACGGCCGGCGCTACAGCTTCAACACCGCCATCGCCTCGGTGATGGAGCTGCTCAACAGCGTGGCCCGGTACGACGACCGATCCGCCAACGGGCGGGCCCTGCGCCATGAGGTGTTCAGCGCCATGGTGCTGCTGCTCAATCCGATCACCCCGCACACCAGCCACCGCCTGTGGCAGCTGCTGGGCCATGCGGAAACGCTGCTGGAAGACGTGCCGTTTCCCAACGTCGACCCCGATGCGCTGACCAGTGAGACGGCGACCCTGGCGGTGCAGGTCAACGGCAAGCTGCGCGGCACCATCGAAGTGGCGGCCGATGCGGACCGCGATGCCATCCAGGCCCAGGCCATGGCCGAACCCGCCGTGGCCCGTTTTCTGGAAGACAAGCAGGTGCGCAAGGTGATCGTGGTGCCGGGACGGATCGTCAATATCGTGGCCGGCTGAAGCGTAGCCGGCTGAACACCGGCCCCACCGGCGGCGGGCCCCTGCGTGCACCCGCCGCCGGATTGGTAATCTTGCCGCCTGCCGACCCCTCAGACACACTGCACCCATGATCCGAGCCGCGACCGCCCTCATCCTCACCCTCGTCCTTGCCGGCTGCGGTTTCCAGCTGCGCAGCGCGCTGAGCCTGCCATCCGACCTGGGCCCAATCCAGGTGGAGGGGCAGGGGCGCTACAGCCCGCTGGCCGACTCCCTGTCACAGGCGCTGATCCGTTCCGGCGCCACGGTGGTGGAAGGGCGCGGCCGCGATGAAGACGTGGCGCGATTGCGGGTCCTGTCCGAACGCTGGGGCAGCACCCCGATCAGCATCGACGCCCGCGGCCGTGCCCAGGAATACACCCTGCGCTATGCGGTGGTGTTTGAGCTGGTGCGTGCCGACGGCGAAGACCTGGTGCCCCAGCAGGCGGTGGAGCTGGCGCGCGATTACATCCAGAGCCCGTCCGACCTGACCGGTGCGGACAGCGAGCGCGAGCTGCTCAGCCGCGAGATGCGCCGCGACATGGTGGCCTCGATCCTGCGCCGCATCGACGGCGCTTCACGCCAGCCTTGAGCGCTTCGGCGCGAGGGCGCGGACAGGCAAAGCCCCGCGAGCTGTCTCCGGAAGAGCTGGGACGGCAGCTGCAGGCAGGCACCCTTCACCGCGCCTATCTGATCGCCGGCCCCGAAACCCTGCGGGTGTTGGAAGCTGCCGATGCGGTCCGCGCCCAGGCGATCGCCCAGGGCTACGCCGAACGCGAGGTGTTCGAAGCCGATGGCCGCAGCTTTGACTGGGCCGCACTGGAAGCGAGCTTCCGCGCTCCGAGTCTGTTTGCGTCGCGCCGCGTGATCGAGGTGCGCCTGCCCACCACCAAGCCCGGCAAGGAGGGCGCGGCGGTGCTCAGCGCCTTCTGCGAGCAGCCGCCAGACGATGTGCTGCTGCTGGTGACCGGTGGTGAATGGAGCCGCCAGCACGGCGGGAAATGGAGCGAGGCGATTGCCCGCATCGGCTGCGTGGTGGTGGCCTGGGCGATCAAGCCGCACGAAATTTCCAGCTGGATCGAGCAGCGCCTGCGCAGTCGCGGTGTTGCTGCAGATCGCGAGGCGGTGCAGCTGCTGGCCGACCGGGTGGAAGGCAATCTGCTGGCTGCGGCGCAGGAAGTCGACAAGTTGGTCCTGCTGGCCGGGGACAGCCGTCTGGACGTGGCCAGCATGCAGGAGCTGGTGGCCGACGCGGCCCGTTTCGACGTGTTCCGCCTGATCGACGGCGCCCTCAACGGCCAGCCCGGCCAGGTGACGCGGATGCTGGCCGGCCTGCGCGCTGAAGGCGTCGCGGTGCATGCGCTGATGGGCATGGTGGTGATGGAGCTGCAGCGGGCGGCCACGCTGGCACGGGTTGAAGCCCGTGGCGGCAATCTGGCGTCCGAATTCCGTGCGCTGCGGGTCTGGGAAGCCAAGCAGGCGGTGTTCCGCCGCGCCCTGCAGCGCCACGGCGCCAGCCGCTGGGAACAGTTCCTGGCCGAGGCCGGCCACATCGACCGGATCGCCAAGGGCCGGGCCGCTGGCGACGCCTGGCAGGCGCTGGAGCGGCTGCTGCTGGCGGTCGCCGACCGGCGCGCGCTGCCCATGCTGGCGTGATGGGGCAGGCCGGGCTGGTTGTCCTGTACGGCGGCACGTTCGATCCCGTCCACAACGGCCATCTGGCTATCGCGCGCGCGGCCAGGAAGAAGCTGGGCTGCGCCATACGGATGATGCCGGCCGCCGATCCGCCGCACCGGCCGCCGCCAGGCGCTTCGGCCGACGAGCGCGCGGCCATGCTTGAACTGGCCGTGGCCGATGAGCCGGGCCTGTGCGTGGACCGCCGCGAGCTGGAGCGCACTGGCGCCAGCTATACCGTCGATACCCTGCGTCAGCTGCGCGCAGTGCAGCCGGATGTGTCGGTGGCCCTGCTGCTGGGTGCCGACAGCTTCATCAGTCTGCCGGGCTGGAAGGACTGGCGTGACCTGTTCGATCTGGCGCACTTCGTGGTGGCCGCGCGGCCGGGGCAGGACAGCGTGCTGGATCCGCTGCCCGAACCACTGGCCAGCGCTGTTCAGGATCGCTGGGTGGACGCCGTGGATGCCCTGACGGCGACGCCGGCCGGCAAGGTGCTGCGCCTCGGTCAGCCGCTTCACGACGTCTCGGCCACCGGGTTGCGGGCCTGGATTGCCAGTGGCCGTCCCTGGAAACACCTGCTGCCGGCGCCGGTTGCGGCCAGGATCGAAGCCAGGGGCCTGTACCGAGACGCTGCCGACACGGCGTCTTCGCTATAATCGGCGCAAATCCCACGAGCCGAACCCTTTGAGCAATCCCGCGCAAGTCATCAAGACCAGCCTTCCCGATCCTGCCCCGTCCGCCGACGCACTGCTGCGGCAGGTTCACATTGCCCTTGAGGAGCTGAAAGCCAAAGAGGTCACCGAGCTCGATGTGCGCGGCAAGACCAGCGTGTGCGACTTCATGGTCGTCGCCTCCGGTACCTCCAGCCGCCACGTGAAGTCGATTGCCGACGAGGTCGTGCGCCAGGCCAAGGTGCTTGATGTGCGGCCGCTGGGCGTTGAAGGCCAGACCGAAGCCGAATGGGTGCTGGTGGACCTGGGCGATGTGGTGGTGCACGTGATGCTGCCGCGGGTGCGCGAGTTCTACGCGCTGGAGCGGCTGTGGTCGGTCGGCGATGACGCCGCGCCGGACTCGGACGGTCCCGCTGGCGACGATGCCGCGCGCTGAGCGCGGCAAATCCGGCCTGGCTGACGGCCGGCCTTCCCTGTACAGATCTGCCTTCTACACATGAAAGCGCGCCTGGTTGCCGTGGGCGATCGCGCACCGGCGTGGGTGGCGGAAGGCTTCGGCGAGTATCGCAAGCGGCTCTCGCACTGGTTGCCATTGGAGCTGGTGGAAGTCAGCCCGGGCATGCGCGGCAAAGGCCGCGATCCTGCCAGGGCGATGGATGATGAAGGCCAGCGCGTGCTGGCGGCACTGCCGCGGGATATCCACGTAGTGGCCCTGGATGGGCGTGGGCGCGAGTGGGATTCGGAAGCGCTTTCCGTGCGGCTGGAGCATTGGCGCGGCCAGGGGCGCGATCTGGCCTTCCTGATCGGCGGGCCCGAAGGCCACGCCGATCAGGTGCTGGAACGGGCCGATGAGCGCTGGTCACTCGGTCGCCTGACCCTGCCGCACATGCTGGTCAGGCTGCTGGTGGCCGAGCAGCTCTACCGCGCCGCCGCCATGCTGGCCAACCACCCTTACCACCGCGCCTGAAGGGCAGCGCGCCTGAAGGGCAGCGCGCCTGAAGGGCAGCGCGTCCGAGGAGCGGCTCAGTCCTCGTCGCCGGCCGGATCGGCACTGTCCCCCGGCTCGCGATCCAGCCCGCCGTCGTCCGGGTCGCGGGGCTGCTCTTTGCCCAGGTTTCGGGCGTCATCCCGGTCGCGCGGCGTGCGTTCGGCGTAGCCGGACTTGTCGTCGTCACGGCCGGCCGGGGTGGTTTTTCCGTGTTCGCCGGTGCGGTGTTGTCCAGTCATGGAGTTGGCCTCTCAGCGGCCCAGTTCGAAGACGACATCCAGACTGACCGACAGCGTGCTTTCACCGGGTGAAACCGGGGTCGATTCGGCGCTGTCCATGGCCCGGGCGGCCATCATCCGCATCGGGGGAGGCATGAAACCGCCGCCCTCGCTGATGCTGACAATGCGGCGGACCTGCAGGTCAAGCGTGTCGGCATACAGTGCGGCCCGTGCCTGGGCAATTTCCAGCGCGGCGCGGCGGGCTTCGTTGTAGGCCTCCTCCGGCTCGCCGATCTCGAATTGCGGGCCGTGGATCTGATTCGCGCCGCTGGCCACCAGCGCGTCCATCACCTGGCCCAGCTTGCTGATGTCGCGCACGGTCACGTTGACCGTATTGCGGGCCTCGTAGCCGCTGATCTGCGGGGCTTCGTTCTCGGTATGGCGGTACCGGGGGGAAATGCTGATGCCGCTGGTACGCACGTCGCGCTCGGCAATGCCGGCCTCGCGGATAGCGGCCATGACCTGGTTCATCTGCTGGGCATTGGCCTGCATGGCGGCGCTGGAATCGGCCGCTTGCGTGACCACCCCGGTCGACAGCGTGGCCACATCGGGAACGCGTTTGCTTTCACCTTGGGCCGATACGGAGAGCAGGGTGCCGGTCGGGCTGGCTTGGGCAGCGGGGCTGGGCTGCTGGGCATGAGCGCTGCCAGCGGCGGCGCCTACGGCAACGGCGAGAAGGGCGGGAAAGAGGAAACGGGCCATCGGATGCTCCTGAAGGGATCGGGTTAAGGATTGTCGTTGTCCAGTGAACAGTCCGTGAGTCGCAGTGGGTTCGAGTGCGGGTGCGCCCCGGTGCGGCGAGGCGTGGAGGGTATCCTTGTCCAGATGCTCTATCTGGCCTCCAAATCCCCACGCCGCCGCGAATTGCTCGCCCGCCTGGACGTGCCGTTTTCAGTGCGTGCGGTGGATATTCCCGAAGTGCGCAGCGAAGGCGAGACGCCGGTGGACTATGTGGTCCGGGTTGCGGATCAAAAGGCCGCTGCGGCGCTGGCCGAGCTTGGGAGCAGTGCCGACACGTGGGTACTGGGCTCGGATACCGAGGTGGTGCTGGATGGCGAGGTGTTCGGCAAGCCGGCGGATGCCGATGACGCGGCGCGGATGCTGGTGCGGCTGTCCGGACGCGAGCACCGGGTGCTCACCGCCGTCTCGCTGCGACGGCCCGATCGGAACCTGCAGGCGCTGTCGGTGACAGTGGTGGAGTTCGCGCCGCTCTCTCCGGCGCAGATCGATGCGTACGTGCGTGGCGGCGAGCCTATGGGCAAGGCGGGCGGATATGCGATCCAGGGCGGGGCGGAGGCATTCGTTGTGCGCCTGACGGGAAGCTATTCGGGCGTGATGGGCCTGCCGCTGTACGAGACGGCCCGCCTGCTGCGCGAAGCCGGCATTGAAGGCCGGCCCGGCGCGGAGATGGGGATGGGGATGGGAATGGGATTGGAAAAGGGTGCAGAGCCCGGGACGGTTCCGCAGGGGGCAGGGCAATGAGCGAAGAAATCCTGGTCAACGTCACCCCGCGCGAGACCCGCGTGGCGGTGGTTGAAAACGGCATGCTGCAGGAGCTGTACATCGAGCGCGGCTGGAATCGCGGGGTGGTCGGCAACATTTACAAGGGCAAGGTGCAGCGGGTCATGCCCGGCATGCAGGCGGCGTTCGTGGACATCGGCCTGGACCGGGCCGCGTTCCTGCACGCCAACGATGTCATGCGTCCGCTGCCCGAGCCGGCCATGGAGGCCGATGCTGCCGGCCTGCCGGCGCCCGCCCCGGTGCCGCCGATCACCGAGCTGCTGCGTGACGGCCAGGACATCGTGGTGCAGGTGGTGAAGGAGCCGATCGGCGGCAAGGGCGCGCGCATCACCACCCAGATCAGCATTCCCTCGCGCTTCCTGGTGCTGCTGCCGCATTCGAGCGTGATCGGCGTATCGGTGCGCATCGAGGACGAGCAGGAGCGGACCCGGCTGAAGACGATCGTGTCCGGCCTGTCGGCTGCGGGCAGGGGCCACGGATACATCGTGCGCACCAATGCCGAAAGCCAGTCGGTCGACGCGTTGAGTGAGGACACCGCCTACCTGGCGCGGGTCTGGGAGCTGGTGGAACAGCAGTCGCGCGAGGCGAAAGTGGGCAGCTGCATCTACGAAGACCTGACCCTGCCCATGCGCGCGGTGCGCGATCTCATGCGCCACGACGTGGAAAAGGTGAAGGTGGATTCGCGCGAAACCTGCGACCGCCTGCGCACGTTCGCGGCCCAGTACGTGCCTGGCCTGGCGGAGAAGATCGAGCACTACGGCGGCGAGCGCCCGGTGTTCGATCTGTATGGCGTGGAAGACGAAATTGCCCGCGCGCTGAACAAGGAAGTACCGCTGAAATCCGGCGGCTATCTGGTGATCGACCAGACCGAGGCAATGACCACGGTTGACGTGAACACCGGCTCGTTCCTGGGCCAGCGCAACCTGGAGGAAACCGTCTACCGCACCAACCTGGAGGCGGCCCAGGCGGTGGCCCGGCAGCTGCGCCTGCGCAATCTGGGCGGGATCATCATCATCGACTTCATCGACATGGTGGAGCCCGAGCACCGGCGCCAGGTGCTGCGCACGCTGGAGAAATCGCTGGCCCGCGACCACGCCAAGACCACGGTGTACGACTTCTCGCCGCTGGGCCTGGTTGAAATGACCCGCAAGCGCACCGTGGAAAGCCTGCAGCGCCAGCTCAGCGAGCCGTGCGGTACCTGCGGCGGGCGCGGCATGCTCAAAACCGCCGAAACCGTCACCTACGAAGTGTTCCGCGAAATCACCCGCGCCGTGCGTCAGTTCGACGCCGAGCGGCTGCTGGTAATCGCATCGTCCCCGGTGGTCAATCGCATCACCGAGGAAGAATCAGTGGCGGTGGCGGAGCTGGAGGAATTTCTCGGCAAGTCGATCCGCTTCCAGGCCGACGACCAGTATCCGCAGGAGCAGTTCGATGTGGTGCTGCTCTGATTCCGTGACCGGCCCGGCACGGTGAATGCGGCAGCTCGCACTGGTCTGCGGATAACGCGGCGCACGCTCTGGTATGCCCTGGCCACGGTGCTGGTGCTCATGGCGCTGGGTGCGGTGGCGGCCAGCCGGCTGCTGCCTGCGCTGGAGCAGAATCCGCAGCGGGTCGCGCAATGGCTGACTGATCGCAGCGGCCATCCGGTGGCATTTGATGACCTGCAGGCGGAATGGACCCGGCGTGGGCCCGTGCTGCAGCTGCGCGGCCTGCAGGTGGGCCAGGGCGACGGTGCGGTGACCGTTGGCGAGGCCGAGGTACTGGTGGCCCAGTACAGCGGCCTGCTGCCGGGGCGTTCACTGACCGAGCTGCGGCTGCGCAACCTCGATCTGACCCTGGAGCGCGATCCCGACGGCCGTTGGCACGTGCGCGGCCTGCCCGGCCAGGACGGCGGCGGGGATGATCCGTTCGCCGCGCTTGAGCGTCTGGGCGAGCTGCAGGTGATTGATGCCAGCCTGACCGTGGATGCGCCGGACCTGGCGCTGCGCGCCCGGCTTCCCCACATCGACCTGCGCCTGCGCGTCAACGGCAGCCGCGTGCGTGCGGCAAGCCGGGCCCGGATATCGGCCGATGGCGCCCCGCTGATGGCCACCGCGCGATTTGATCGCAACAGCGGAAACGGACGGCTGCATGCAAGCGTGGATGGCGACAATCTCGATGACTGGTCGCCGCTGCTGCAGCTGGCCGGCGTCAGGCTGGAGCAGGGCCAGGGACGGATCCAGGCGTGGGCTGACCTGGACGACGCGCGCGTTGGATCGGTGATGGCGCGCGCAGCGCTCGAAGACGTGGCTTTGGCCGCCTCCGCTGACAGCCCTGCGCCGGTGCGGATCGGATTCGAGCAGCTGGACGCGCAATTCCAGTGGCGCCAGACGAACGATGGCTGGCGGGTGGATGTGCCCGAGCTGCGCGTGCAGCGCGGCGGGCAGGAATGGCTGAGCACGGGACTCGCGGCCCGGATCGGCAGCGATTTTGCCCTGGCGGCGGATCGGATCGAGGCCGCGCCGCTGCTGCAGATCCTTGCCCTCAGCGACAGACCAGCCCCCGAGGTGCGTGCATGGCTGGAGCGCTCAGGCGCCAACGCGGTGCTGACAGACGTGGAGCTGGCCGGCGTGCGTGACGGGCCGCTGCGGGCGCGGGCGCAGGTCGAAACGCTGGCATTCGATCCCGTGGGCGAGCAGCCGGGGCTGGCGGGCCTGCGTGGCGAACTCGTGGCGGATGCCCGTGGCCTGGTGTTTACCTTCGATCCGGAAGCGCGGGTGCAATTCGACTGGCCCAGCGGCTTCGGCCAGGCCCATCTGGTGACCCTTACTGGCGAAGTGGCAGCGTGGCTGGAAGACGACGGCTGGCGGGTGCAGACCCCCGCGCTGCGCCTGGTGGGCGACGGCTACGGCGCCGATGTGCGCGGCGGGCTGGCGTTCCAGGGCGACGGCAGCCGTCCGCGGATCGATCTGGCGGCACGCGTGGACGAGGCCCGGATTCCGGTAGCCAGCAAGTTCTGGGTGCGTCACAAAATGTCGGAGCAGACGCTGGCCTGGCTGGATGCGGCGCTCGTTGAAGGGCGGGTGCGCAACGGCCGCGCGGTGCTGTCCGGCGATCTCGATGACTGGCCTTTCGATGCGGACTCAGGACCTGCCGGCGCCGGCCTGTTCCACGCCGAGGCCGAGCTGGTGGATGCGACTCTCGCGTTCCAGCCGGATTGGCCGGCTGCGGAACGGTTGCAGGGCCAGCTGCGTTTCATCGGGGCGGGGTTCGATTTCCGCGGCACGGGGGCGATTGCCGACGTGGCGGTGGAGCAGGTTGAAGCCGGTATCCCGGAATTCGGACGCGCGGAACTCGCCATCACCGCCACGGCCGCGCCGGATACCGACATCGGGGATGCCATCGCCATGCTGCAGCGCAGCCCGCTGGCGGTCGAGGCGCTGGAAGGGCTGCAGACCGAAGGTCCATTGCGGGCCGACTTCGCCATGCTGCTGCCGCTGCACGGCGATGGAGCCGGACTGCAGATCGAGGGCCGCGCTGGTCTGGGCGGGGTAGAGGCCGCCATTCCGGAGTGGGCGGTGGACTTCCAGGACCTGCGGGGCGAGCTGACGTACAACCAGCATGGCTTCCAGGCCCGATCACTCAGCGCCCGGGTCGATGGGCATCCGGGCCGGCTGGCGCTGCGCGCCGGCAGCGGACATGTGGTGGACGCGACGGCCCTGTTCGAAGGCGAATTCAGTAGCGCCCTGGACGCGCCCAGGCTGCTGGCGCGCGCGCCGCAGTTGGACTGGCTGCGGCCGCACCTGCACGGTCGCTCCGCCTGGAGGGTTGCCGTTACCGTGCCCGGAAACAATGCCGAGGCAACCGCGGCGCGGCTGACGCTCGCGTCCGATCTGGTGGGCACGACGCTGGACCTGCCGGCCCCGCTGGCCAAGTCCGCCGTGGTGGCGCTGCCGGCGCGGGTCGCCATCCCGCTGCCGCTGGGCAGTGGCGACGTGGAAGTGCAGCTGGGTGAGCGGATGTCGCTGCGCGCGCATGCGGGCGAAGGACCGCCGGCCGTATCGGTAAGCATGGGCGGCGCCGCCGCTGGCGCGCCCTCAGCGGGTCTGGTGGTCAAAGGCCGGACGCCCGAGCTGGACGCGCTGGAGTGGGCTGCCCTGGTGGGTGGGGGTGGCAGCGGCGAGACCGATGGCCTGGCGCTGGCCGGCATGGATCTGCGGGTCGACCGGTTGCAGCTGGCTGGCGGCGGTTTCGGCAGTGTCCACGTGCGTGCCGTGGAGGACCAGGAAGGCACGCGCCTGGAGTTCGATGGTGAGGCGATTGCGGGCACGCTGACCCTGCCCGCAGGTGAAAGCACCGCGCTGGCAGGACACTTCCCGCGACTGCATTGGCGCAGGCCGAACGGTGAGGGCCCTGTGGCCGGGCAGGCCGACGTTGTGGAGAAGGCCGACGCCGTGGAGGAAGCCGTCGTGGCCGGAGAGGGGCCGGATCCATCCCGGATCCCCCCCATCCGCCTGTCGGTCGAGGATCTGCGGGTGGAGCAGGCGCAGCTGGGAACCGCCACCCTGATCACCAGTCGGACTTCCAGCGGGATGCGTATCGAGCAGGTGGAAGCCCAGTCGCCTGTCCACCACATCGTGGCCAGCGGCGAGTGGACAGGCCGCGGCGGCGCGGCACACACGCGGATGGAAATGCGCGTGGCCAGCGCCAATTTTGGCCAGCTGCTGGACGGACTGGGCTATCACGGACACGTCAACGGCGCCGATGGACGCGTGCAGCTGGCTGCCGCATGGCCTGCAAGCCCGGCCGGATTCAAGGCTGAGCTGCTGGATGGAACACTTGATGTGCGGCTCAGTGACGGCCAGCTGCTTGAGGTCCAGCCCGGGGCGGGGCGGCTGCTGGGGCTGCTCAGCATCGCTGAACTGCCGCGCCGCCTGTCGCTGGACTTTCGCGATTTCTTCGCCAAGGGCTTTGCCTTCAATCGCATCGAAGGTGCAGTGCAGGTGGTGGCCGGGCAGGCGCGCAGCGAAAGCCTGGTGATGGACGGACCCGCGGCCCGGATCCAGATCTCGGGCCAGGCCGACCTGCGTGCGCGGACCTACGATCAGACCGTTGAAGTGCTGCCCAAATCCGGCAACGTGCTGGCTGCGGTGGGCGCAATTACCGCGGGCCCGGTAGGCGCCGCGGTCGGTGCGATGGCCAACGCCGTCCTGCGCCGGCCACTGAGCGAGCTCGGGTCCACCACCTACCGGATCCGCGGCCCGTGGAGCGAGCCGGAGGTGGAGGTGGTCCGCCGCGAAGCCCCGCGTGTGGCCGAGCGTGAGCGCCCGCCGCCGCAGCAGTAACCCTGGCCTTGGCGCCGTGCCGCTGCCATGGTGGCCGCGCCCGCTTGGCCTTTGACCTTCCAGCCCCCATTCAGAACGCTATGACCAATACCGCCGAACCGCTCGCCATCGCCCACACCCGCCTGCTGCAGCCCGCCGGACTCGACAGCGGGGCGCTGGAGCGCGCCTTTGGCACCCTGATGGGGCCGGGCATCGACTTTGGCGATCTCTACTTCCAGCACATCCGTCGCGAGGGCTGGGCGGTGGAGGACGGCATCGTCAAGGATGGCGCGCATGCGATCGAGCAGGGCGTTGGAGTGCGGGCGATCTCCGGCGAGAAAACCGGCTTTGCCTATTCCGATGAGATCGATGCGCAGGCGCTGCTGGCTGCTTCAGGATCGGCGCGTGCCATCGCCCGTGCCGGCGACGCCCACGCCCCACACCCGCTGACGGCTGGCAGCGGCCGCCTGCTGTATCCGGCCGATGACCCCATCGATGCGCTGGACAGCCAGGTGAAGGTGGAAGCCCTGCGCCGCGTGGACCGCTTCCTGCGCGCTGCCGATCCACGCGTGTTCCAGGTGATGGTGAATTTGAGTGGCGCGGTTGAAACCATCCTGGTGGCGCGCTCGGACGGCGTGCTGGCCGGCGATGTCCGGCCGCTGGTGCGGATGAACATCCAGGTGATCGTGGAGCAGGGCGGACGCCGCGAATCGGGCTATGCCGGGTTTGGCGGACGCTACTCCTATGCCGAGCTGCTGGGCGATGGCCGGCCAGAGCACTTCGCGCGCGAAGCACTGCGCCAGGCGCTGGTGAACCTGGAGGCCGTGGATGCGCCGGCCGGCGTGATGCCGGTGGTGCTCGGTGCCGGCTGGCCGGGCGTGCTGCTGCACGAGGCCGTCGGTCACGGGCTGGAGGGCGACTTCAATCGCAAGGGCACCAGCACCTATGCCGGGCGCATCGGCCAGCGCGTGGCCTCGCCCGGCGTGACGATTGTCGATGACGGCACCCTGGCCGGGCGCCGTGGCTCGCTGAACATTGACGATGAGGGCACGCCGACCCGCTGCACCACCCTGATCGAAGACGGCGTGCTGGTGGGTTACATGCAGGACACCCACAACGCCCGCCTGATGGGCGCCGAGCCCACCGGCAACGGCCGGCGCGAGTCGTTCTCGCACCTGGTCATGCCGCGGATGACCAACACCTACATGCTGGCCGGACGCCACTCGCGCGAGGAAATGATCCGCTCGGTGAAGAAGGGGCTGTACGCAGTCAACTTCGGCGGCGGCCAGGTCGACATCACCAGCGGCAAATACGTGTTCTCGGCCACCGAGGCCTACCTGATCGAGGACGGGCGGATCACCGCGCCGGTCAAGGGCGCAACGCTGATTGGCAGCGGCCCCGAGACCATGCAGCGGGTGACCATGATCGGCGACGACTTCGCCCTGGACGACGGCGTGGGCACCTGCGGCAAGGACGGGCAGAGCGTGCCGGTTGGCGTCGGCCAGCCGTCGCTGCTGATCGACCAGCTGACGGTGGGCGGCACCCGGGCCTGAGCCGGCGCGCCGTCGACGCTGGATCTATTCGCCGTCGGCGCTGTCTTCCGGCTGCTCGAGGATTCCGCGCAGCAGCCTGAACAGTTCGCGGAAGGCGCGCGGCGGCTTGTTCTTCTTACGCTCGGCGTGCGAGTTGCGCACCAGCTGGCGCAGCTGCTGGGCTTCGACCTGCGGGTGTTCGGCAATCAATGCGGCCAGGGCGGCATCACCGTCTTCCAGCAGCCGCTCGCGCCAGGCCTCGACCCGGTGCAGCAGGGCGGTTTCCTGCCGGGACGCCTCACCGCCGGCATCCAGCGCATCGCTGATTGCGTGCAGGGTGTCGTCATCTTCCCGCCGCATCTGCTTGGCCAGGAACTGCAGCTGGCGCTTGCGGGCGATGTGGGCGGTGATCTTCTGCGTGTCGTGGATGTGTGGCAGCAGCTGCTCGGGAATGGGCAGCCGGGCCAGCCGGGCCGGGGGCAGCTCCACCAGCGTTTCCGCGAGCGTGCGCACTTCCAGCGCCTCACGCCGCTGCTGGCTGCGGCTGGGGCCGCGGAATTCACCGGTTTCTTCGTCGATGCCGCGCATCGGAACTCCTGGATCGTTGAAATGCTGCGACACCGGAATGGCCGGATGGGCGAGAATGGCGCCAGGCAGCGGACTTGCAAAGGATAATCCATTGACGACCCCGACCCCCGTGGCAGCGGAGACAGATGACAGCCGGGAACGGCTGGCGCGCCTTGAGCACCTGGCCGGGCGCCTGCTGGACGCATGCAGGGCCGCCGGCGCCGACCAGGCCGAAGTGAGCTGCTCCGAGGAGCGCGGGCTGACGGTTGGCGCGCGCATGGGCGAGGTGGAGACCGTTGAAGCTACCCGCGACCGTGGCATCGGCGTGACCGTGTACTTCGGCCAGCGCAAGGGCAGCGCGAGCACTGCCGATCTGCGCGATGCGAGCCTGAAGGCCACCGTGGAGCAGGCCTGCGCGATCGCCCAGGTGACCGAGCCGGATCCGGCATCCGGCCTCGCCGATCCGGCCCGCATGGCAGCCCGGGCGCTCGACCTGGACACCTGGCATCCCTGGGGCCTTGATGCCGATCGTGCGGTGGAACTGGCGCTGGCCTGCGAGACCGCAGGGCGGGATGCGGATCAGCGGATCACCAATTCCGATGGTGCCTCCGTGGGCAGCGGGCAGTCGCTGGGGGTGTACGCCAACAGCCACGGCTTCGTAGGCACCGAGCGCGACACACTGCACAGCATCTCGTGCGCGCTGATCGCCGGGCGCGGCGATGCCATGCAGCGTGCCGGCTGGTACAGCATCGGGCTGGCCGAGTCCGACCTGGAGCCGGCGGCCGCGATCGGACGCCGCGCCGCATTGCAGACCGTGGGCCGGCTTGATCCGCGGCCGCTGGCGACGGGTGATTACCCGATCCTGTTTGATGCGCCGGTGGCGCGCTCACTGATTGGCCACCTGCTGGGCGCAGTGTCCGGCGGGGCGCAGTACCGGCGCTCCAGCTTCCTGCCCGACAGCGTGGGCGAGCAGCTGTTTCCGGAATGGTTTGCGCTGCATGAGCAGCCGCATCTGGTCCATGGCCTGCGTTCGGCCTGGTTCGACGCCGAGGGCGTTGCCACCCGTGACTCGGCGCTGGTGGCCGACGGCGTGCTGCAGCGCTACGTGCTGGGCAGCTACTCCGCGCGACGTCTGGGTCTGGAAACGACCGGCAACGCGGGCGGCGTGCGCAACCTGCAGGTCGCTGCAAACGCCGGGGGCCAGGATGAGCTGCTGCGCACCATGGGCCGCGGCGTGCTGGTGACCGAACTGATGGGCCAGGGCGTGAATCCGATCACCGGCGACTACTCCCGGGGTGCCGCCGGTTTCCTGGTGGAAAACGGCGAGATCGTGCATCCGGTCGACGGCATCACCATCGCCGGCAACCTGAAGAACATGTTCCGCAATATCCAGGCGGTCGGCAGCGATGTCGATTCGCGTTCGCACATGCGAACGGGCTCGATCCTGATGGGCCCGATGACCTTGGCGGGAAGCCAATAACGCTATGCTTTCGATCGTTTGGGCCATCCGGGCCCGCAAGGAGGGGAAATGACTGAACCAAATACAGGCGCGACGCCACCACCACCACCACCGCCGCAGCAGCCGCCACCGCAGCAGCCGCATTCCAGTGGCATCAGCGCCGAGGAGCGGCAGTGGGCGATGTTCGCGCACCTGTCGGCCCTGCTGGGGCTGGTGACCGGCGGGCTGGGCTGTTTCCTCGGGCCGCTGGTCATCTGGCTGGTCAAGCGCGAAACGATGCCGTTCGTTGATGATCAGGGGAAGGAAGCCCTGAACTTCAACATCACCGTGTTCGGAGTGTCTGTGATCCTGATGATCATCGGCACCATCCTTATGGTGATCCTGATCGGGTTCCTGTTCTACCTGATGGTGTTCGCGATCGGGGTGTTCTGGCTGGTGATCACGATCATTGCCGCGATCAAGGCCAACGAGGGGGTCCGTTACCGCTACCCGTTCGCCATTCGGCTGATCAAGTAATCCCGGCGGGCGGCGTGCGTCATGCGCGTCGCCCGTCTTTCTGCGTCAGTGGGAACGGTGGATCGCCAGCTCTGCGAGAGCGCGTAACGCGTCGGTGCGTGGGCCGAGCGGGGCCAGTGCGGCGGACATGGTGTCGGCCAGTTCCGCCAGCCGGGCCCGTGAGGCTTCGATGCCGATCAGGGCGGGGAAGGTGGCTTTGTCCTGCGCGGCATCCTTGCCTGCGGTCTTGCCCAGGGTTTCGCTTTCGCCTTCCACGTCCAGCAGGTCGTCGCGGATCTGGAAGGCCAGTCCGAGCGCATCGGCGAAACTATCGAGGTGCTTGTGTTGATCACTTCCGGCCCCGGCCGCAAGCGCACCCATGCGCACCGCGGCGCGGATCAGGGCGCCGGTCTTGAGTGCGTGGAGCTGTTCGAGATTCTGCAGGCTGGCGTTCGAACCCTTGCCGGTAGCCGCCAGATCTAGCGCCTGGCCCCCGCACATGCCGTGGGCGCCGGCGGCCATCGCCAGCTCGCGCAACAGGGACACGCGCCGGTCATCGCTCACCGGCGTGTCGGCCAGTACCTGGAAAGCCAGCGCTTGCAGGGCGTCGCCGACGAGGATGGCCGTGCCCTCATCGAACGCCATATGTACGGTGGGTTGCCCGCGACGCAGGGCGTCGTCGTCCATCGCCGGAAGGTCGTCGTGGACCAGCGAATAAGCGTGGATCAGCTCGATCGCGGTGGCCGGGCCGTCCAGTGCATCAGGGTCCGCGCCGCAGGCATGCCCACTGGCGTGGGCCAGCAGCGGCCGCATGCGCTTGCCGCCCAACAGCACGGCATGGCGCATGCCGGCAACCAGGCGTGGCTCTGCACCGGTGACCAGGTCCAGCGCGCGCTCCAGCGCGGCGTCGATCCGCGTGCGCCAGGCATCCAGCTGCAACGTGGGATCCGCGCCGGCGGTGTCAGCCATCGTCGGACGTTCCGGGGAACGGCACGGCGTCATCGGGCCTGTCCGGGTCGCTGAGCAGCTTCACCCGCAGCTCGGCCTGTTCAAGCGCCTGCTGGCAGCTGCGGTACAGGCCGACGCCGCGCTCATAGGCTTCCAAGGATTTTTCGAGGCTCAGTTCGCCCCGTTCCATGGTGTCGACGAGGGATTCGAGCTGTTCGAGGGATTTTTCGAAATCAGCGACGGGGGAGGGGGTGGTGGTGGGGTCTTTTGGCATGTGGGGAGTTTAAGCGATCGTGTGGGGATGGGACTGTGGGTAGAGCGGGGCTGATGCGCCGTGGGGCGCCGGGTGGCGGTGCCCTTCAGGCTCCATGTCCCCCGGCGTCGGCCTGCGGCCGCCACCTCCTCCTTTACTTACGCCTGAAGGGCACCCCCACCCGGCGCTGGCGGGTTCGTGGCGGCGGTCCGAAAAGCGGTGTGGTGTTGCGGTACCTACCGGAGCCGAGCCCCGTCGTGGTCGGGAGGCCTTTGCGCGTAAGTAAAGGAGGAGGCCGTAGCCGCAGGCGCAGGCCGGGGGACATGGAGCGCAAAGGCCTCCCGGCCGCGGCGGGGCCCGTCAGGTCACGGCGCATCGCATCGAGGCGCGGGCACCCAAGGCTCTGGGCCTGAAGAAAAGACACAAAAAAGCCCCCTTTCGGGGGCCTTTCGAATCTGGCGGAGAGGGAGGGATTCGAACCCCCGAGGCGCTATAAACGCCTGCCTGATTTCGAGTCAGGTACATTCAACCACTCTGCCACCTCTCCGGTGGTTTTCGCCGCCAGCCGGCAGCGAAGTCGGACATGATAAGCGGTGACCGGGCGGGGAACAAGGCGCACGGTGGCCTTGCGGTTAAACTGCCGTTCCCACACTCCACCGGTGCCCAAGCCCATGCCTGAAGTCCAAGTGCCCGTTTCCTTTGGCGAACTGCTCGACAAGCTCGCCATCCTGCAGATCAAGTCCGAGCGCATGCAGGATCCCGGCAAGCTGGCCAACGTGCGCAGGGAGCTGTCGGCGCTGGAAAAGACCTGGATGGCGCATCCCGCGGCCAGTCGCGACGTGGTCCGTCTGCGCGCCGAGCTGAAGGCAGTCAATGAGCGCCTGTGGGAGATCGAGGACGAGATCCGTCTGAAAGAAAAGGCGGGGCAGTTCGACGAGCAGTTTGTGCGCCTGGCGCGCAGCGTGTACTTCGAAAATGACGAGCGGGCGCGGATCAAGAAAGAGATCAACCTGGCGCTGGGCTCTTCGTTCGTGGAAGAAAAGTCCTACCAGGATTATCGCGGCGAGGGCGCTTAGCCTTTCCCTGCGGGGTGGTCGGCGCGGAAGCGTTCGAACGCGGCAATCGCGTCGTCCACTGTCACCAGCTCCATCACGCCGTCATGTTCGATCTTGGTGCCCCAGCGCAGCTCCGCCGCCGGGCGTTTGAGGTAATTGCGGGCGGCGGCGTCGTAGCGGTCCACGCAGTAGCGCCGGTCCGAATAGGGGCCGCTGCGGGTGGGGTTGCTGGCCGCATGCAGGCCCAGCACCTTGGTGCCCATGGCGTTGGCGATGTGCATGGGGCCCGAGTCCGGTGTCATCACCAGATCGGCGCGGGCCAGCAGGGCGGGGAGCTGTTTGAGCGTGTCCTTGCCGACCAGATCGACGACCGGCGCCCGGGTCGCGGCGGCGATGGCGTCGGCGGTTTCACGTTCCAGGGTGCTGCGGCCTCCGCACAGCACCACCCGCCAGCCGGCGGCTGCGGCGTGGTCGGCCACGGCGGCGTAGCGATCGGGGTACCAGTTGCGGCGCACGTGGCTGGAGCAGGGCGAAATCACCAGCGTGGGCGCGCGATCCTCGGGCCACTGCGC
Source organism: Luteimonas qiangzhengi (assembly GCF_039548515.1). Lineage (NCBI taxonomy): Bacteria > Pseudomonadati > Pseudomonadota > Gammaproteobacteria > Lysobacterales > Lysobacteraceae > Luteimonas > Luteimonas qiangzhengi. Next base: position 58,196 of record NZ_JBCLVE010000013.1, read on the forward strand.
GCGCGCCCATTCGTGGGCGTCATCGGGCACCGGCATATTCCACACTGTCTTGCCGCGCGCCAGGCCCAGCGGCTCGCAGAAACTGCCGATGGCATCGAGCACGTGGATGCCCGGACGATCGGCGATGCGCTCATTGATGAACAGCCCATGCAGATCTTTTGAGCGGGCGCGGTCATAGCCGATCCGGCGCCGCGCCGGAATGAAGGCCGACAGCAGGTTGGCCCGGCCGGCTACCTGCAACTGCAGCAGGGCGTCGAAGCGACGGCTTCCAAGTTCACGGCGTACCGCCCGCATGCCGGCCACGCCGGACTTCTTGTCGTACACCAGAAACTCCACCCCCGGCAGGCCTTCCAGTAGTCGCCGCTCACCCTTGCCGATCACCCAGGTGATCGAAGTGTCGGGCCAGGCCGATCGCAGCGTGTGTACCAGCGGCAGCACGTGAGTGACATCGCCAAGCGCCGACAGCCGCAGCAGGCAGATCGACCCGGGGACCGGGTTGCGGGAAGGCGGCGGTGGAAGGGGCATAAGGCTTGTTAGACTCGCTGGATGGTGAGATTCGACGCCACTGAAAGCCTGACGCCGTTCCGCAATGAAGGCGGCGGATTTGGATCGATTCTGAGCGATGCCGCGATCGTGCGGCAAGTCGAGCAGGGCTGGTTCGACCCCGCCTGGTGGGGCGAGGCCGCGCGCCGTGTGACCAGTGGCGGGCGCGGTGGGGCGTGGTTCGTTGACAGTCCTGCCGGCCCGGCGGTGCTGCGACACTACCTGCGCGGTGGGTTGGTGGCGAAGTTGAACCGCGATCTGCACCTGTGGCGGGGCAGTGAGCGGGTGCGCAGTTTCGCCGAGTTCCGCCTGGCCCGCGAGCTGCACAAGGATGGGCTGCCGGTGCCCGAGCCGATCGCCGCCTGCTACCTGCGCCGCGGCCTGTTTTACCGCGCGGCCATCCTGGTGCAGCGATTGGAAGAGGTCACCAGCCTGGCGGACCTGGTCAAGGCCGACAGCGCCAGCGCACCCTGGGAGCAGACCGGCGAGCTGGTGTCGCGCTGCCATCGCGGCGGGCTCGATCATGTGGACCTGAACGCCGACAACATTCTTTTCCACCCGGACGGTCGCAGCTGGGTGATCGATCTGGATCGCTGCCAGCGGCGCCTCCCGCAGACTGGATGGCGCATGCGCAACCTGGCGCGGCTGGAGCGCTCGCTGCTCAAGCTGCATGGCGGACGCCCCAGGGCCGAGGTGCAGGTCGATATCGCCCGCCTGCGCGCCGCCTATGACGCGCGCTGGAACAAGGGCTACTGACGGTGGAGTGGGCACTGCGATTTCAAGGAGTTGGCAACGCCGACGCGGTGGAGCTGGGCAATTCCATGGCGACCATCGAACGCGATGGCGAGCCGTGGCTGACGATCGACTGCGGCAGTGAAGGCCTGAGCGCGTATCTGGCCCATTACGGCCAGCCGCCGCGCGCGCTGTTCATCACCCACACCCATATGGATCACGTGTCGGGGTTTGAACGGCTGTTTTCGCGGCTGTATTTCGATCCGCAGCGTCGCGGTCGCGTGCCTGTGTACGTGCCGGCCAACGTGGTTGCACTGCTGCACCAGCGGGTTGGCGACTATCCCAATGCGCTGGCCGAAGGCGGGGCGAACTTCTGGGAAGCATTCCATCTGATCCCGGTGGGGGACGGGTTCTGGCATGACGGGGTGCGGCTGGAAACCTTCGCGGTGCGCCACCACTGGCCGCGCACCGCGTTCGGCTTGCGTCTGCCGGGCAGCCTGGTGTGGAGCGGGGATACCCGCCCGATCGCCGAATTGCTGAAGGTCCATGCCGATGCCGGTGAAACCGTGGCCCATGACTGCGCCCTGCACGGCAATCCGTCCCACGCTGGATTGGACGAGCTGGAGCGTGAATATCCGCCGGAGCTGCTGGAACGCTGCGTTCTCTATCACTATGCAAGCGGCGCAGACGGCGACGCCATGCGGGCGCGCGGGTATCGGGTCGCAGCACCGGGCGACCTGTTGACCTTGCAAGCGCCCTCGTCGGGCATCATGGGAGAGTCATGAGTGCCGCTCCCGTCCCCAACCTGACTCCGCTTCCGCTCGATCGCCTCGGGCGGCCGCTGCGTGACCTGCGGCTGTCGGTGATCGAAGCCTGCAATTTCCGCTGCGATTACTGCATGCCGGCGGATCGGGTGCCGGACGATTACGGATTTGATTCGGCCTCGCGGCTGTCGTTCGACCAGATCGAAACCCTGGTGCGTGGCTTCGCCCGGGCGGGCATGCGCAAGCTGCGCATCACCGGCGGCGAGCCGCTGCTGCGGCGCAACCTGCCCGCGCTGGTGGCCCGGCTGGCGGCGGTGCCAGGAATTGACGACCTGGCCCTGACCACCAATGGCAGCCTGTTGGCTCGCCAGGCGCAGGCGCTGCGTGATGCCGGTCTGCGGCGCTTGACGATCAGCCTGGATGCGTTGGAGCCGGAAGTGTTCCGCCGGCTCAGCGGGGGGCGCGGTGAGATCGCCAAGGTGCTGGAGGGCGTGCGCGCCGCGGAAGCGGCCGGGTTCGAATCAATCAAGTTCAACTGCGTCGTCCAGCGCGGCGTCAATGACGATCAGGTGCTGCCGCTGGTGGAGTACTTCCGCGGCACCGGCCATGTGATGCGCTTCATCGAGTACATGGACGTGGGCACCTGCAATGGTTGGGACCGGACGCGGGTGGTGCCTTCCGCCGAACTGCACGGGCTGATCCATGCGCGCTGGCCGCTGCGGTCGCTGGATCCGCAGCACCGCGGCGAGGTGGCCGAGCGCCACGCTTTTGAAGACGGGGCGGGTGAAGTCGGTTTCGTCAGTTCGGTCACAAGTCCTTTCTGCGCCGACTGCAACCGCGCCCGGGTCTCGGCCGATGGTCATCTGTACACCTGCCTGTTTGCGGGCGGTGGGGTGGACCTGAAGCCGGCCCTTGCCGGCGGCGAGTTGGCCATGGCCGAGCACGTGGCCGGGCTGTGGTCGCGCCGCGCCGACCGCTACAGCGAAGAGCGCGGCACCGGCCGCGGCTCCGGCCGACGGGTGGAAATGTTCCTCATCGGCGGCTGAGCCGGAACAGACGTTCGCCGGAGGCCGGTATCATCAGGGCCCGCATTGTTTCCGGATGGCCATGTCCCGTTCTTCCCCCCAGGGCAAACTCACCCATCTCGACGCTTCCGGCCGCCCGGCCATGGTGGATGTGTCGGGCAAGGCGGTGACCGCGCGCGAAGCGGTCGCCGAGTGCCTGGTGCAATTTCCCGATGATGTCGCCGCCCAGCTGCGCGAAAGCGGACTGCGCAGCGCCAAGGGCGGCATTGTCGATACCGCCATTGTCGCCGGCACCATGGCGGTCAAGCGCACCCACGAGCTGATCCCGTTCTGCCACCCGCTGCCAATCGATGGAGTGAAACTGTCCATCGACTGGCACGGCCAGAGCCAGCTGCTGGTGGTGTGTTCGGTCAAGACCGTGCACCGCACCGGGGTGGAGATGGAGGCGCTGACCGGCGCCACCGTGGCGGCCCTGACGATCTACGACATGTGCAAGGCGCTCTCGCACGACATCGTGCTGGGACCGGCCAGCCTGGCGGGCAAACGCGGGGGCAAGCGCGATTTTGGCAGGCACGATCCCGGCAGGGCTCCCGACTCGGAGAAAGACAAGTGACCAGCGTGACCGTGCTGTATTTCGCCAGCCTGCGCGATGCCGCCGGCTGCGAGCGCGAGACCCTGCAGACCGCTGCCACGGATCTGCGCGCCCTGTACCTGGAGCTGCAGCAGAAACATGGCTTCGCACTTCCCGCCGATCGCCTGCGGGTGGCCGTGGACGGCACCTTCGCGCGTTGGGAGGACACCCCGCGCGACGGTGCGGAGATCGCCTTCATCCCGCCGGTCAGCGGCGGCTGAGCAGACCGATATGAAACGTTTCCGTATTTCCGACACGCCCTTCGACGCATCCGCATTGCATGCGCGGCTGCAGCACGACGCCGCTGGCGCCTGCAGCATCTTCGAAGGCTGGGTGCGCAACTACAACGAAGGCCGGCCGGTGCGTGGCCTGCGCTACGAGTCCTACCGGGAGCTGGCCGAGTCCGAGGGCGAAAAGATCATGGAAGAGGCCTGCGAGCGCTTCTCGCTGGCCCAGGCCGTATGTGTGCACCGGGTGGGGGAGCTGGCCATCGGCGACCTGGCCGTGTGGGTGGGCGTGTCCGCCGGGCACCGCGACATGAGCTTCGACGCCTGCCGCTGGATCATCGACGAGGTCAAGCAGCGCGTGCCGATCTGGAAGCACGAGCACTACGTGGATGGCGATGCCGGCTGGCTGCATCCCGATGAGGGTGCGCCTGCCTGAGGGCCTAAAAAGGCGATGACCCCGCCAGTTGACCTCGGCACCCGCGTCGACCGATACCGTTGCTGCCTTCCGGCCCTGGCGGAGTTTTCGATCTAGCGTTGCGAGGGACCGACGGGGTCACCATAGATTGGCGGAGAGAGGGGGATTCGAACCCCCGAAGCGCTGTTTAGGCGCTTACACACTTTCCAGGCGTGCTCCTTCAACCGCTCGGACACCTCTCCGCACTGGGTCCCGGCGCCGATGAACAGGTGCCGGGCCGGCAATTCTACGCTCCGGCACGACGGGTAACAAGGAACATGTTGAACCGGCGGGAAGGGGCGGCCGGCATGGCAGAATGGGCGCATGTCCTATCTCGTCCTCGCCCGCAAGTGGCGCCCCCGCCGTTTCGACGAACTGGTTGGCCAGGAACACGTGGTCCGGGCCCTCAGCAACGCGCTTGATACCGGCCGCGTGCATCACGCTTTCCTGTTTACCGGCACCCGGGGCGTGGGCAAAACCACCATCGCCCGCATCTTCGCCAAGAGCCTGAACTGCGAGCAGGGCACCTCGGCAGAGCCCTGCGGCCAGTGCAACGCCTGCCGCGATATCGATGCCGGACGCTTCATCGACCTGCTTGAAATCGACGCCGCCAGCAACACCGGCGTCGACGACGTGCGCGAGCTGATCGACAACGCCCAGTACATGCCCTCGCGCGGGCGGGTGAAGGTGTACCTCATTGACGAGGTGCACATGCTCTCCAAATCCGCGTTCAACGCACTGTTGAAGACGCTGGAAGAGCCGCCCGGGCACGTGAAGTTCCTGCTGGCCACCACCGATCCGCAGCGTCTGCCAGTGACGGTGCTGTCGCGCTGCCTGCAGTTCAACCTGAAGCGGCTGGACCTGGATCAGATCGAAGGCCAGATCGACAAGATCCTGCGGGCCGAGGAGATCGAATCCGAGCCGGCGGCCATCCGCGAGCTGGCCAAGGCCGCCGATGGCAGCCTGCGCGACGCGCTGTCCTTGCTGGACCAGGCCATCGCCTACACCGGCGGCAAGCTGGACGATGCCGGCGTGGCCACGATGCTGGGCACCGTGGACCGCACCCGGGTGGCGGCGCTGCTGGACGCGCTGTCGACCGGTGACGGCCAGGCCCTGCTGGCCGAGGTGGAGACCCTGGCCGGGTTCTCGCCGGACTGGGGCAGTGTGCTCGACGCCATGGCCGAAGCGCTGCACCGGATCCAGGTGCGCCAGCTGGTGCCGGGCAGCGTGGTGGAAGCCGACGGCGTGGATGTGGACGGGTTGGCGACCAGCCTCAGGCCCGAGGTGGTGCAGCTGTGGTACCAGATGGCCCTGACCGGTCGTCGCGACCTGCCGCTGGCGCCCAGCCCGCGCTCGGGTTTCGAAATGAACGTGCTGCGGATGCTGGCCTTCCGTCCGCAGCAGGACGGAAGCCTGGGATCCGCCCCGCAGGCTTCCGCCGCGTCGTCCAGCCAGGGCGCTGGCAGCGTGCATGACGCTGCGGCCGCGGCCCGGGCGGCCCTGGATGCTGCCCCCGCGCAGCCTGCTGCCGCGCCGCAACCAACGCCGCAAGAGCAGCCCGTCAGTCGCCAACAGGCGCAGCCGCCGGTCCGCCAGCCCGCGCCGGATGCGGCCCCGCCCCGCCCCCGTATCGACCCGCCGCCGGCACCGCCGCGCGTCGAACCAACCCGCACACGTGCCGAACCGGCCCATCCGGAGCAGCCACCCCGTCCGGCCACGCCACCGGCTGCACCAGCCGCCGTTGAAGCGGCCGCTGATGTCGCTGTCGATGCGGCCACCTGGCCGGATCTGATCACCCGTCTCGGGCTGCGCGGACCGGTCCGCGAACTCGGTGCGCATACTGCGTTCGTGGGCTACGACGGCGGCGTGCTGCAGCTGTCCCTGCCGCCCTCGGACGATCATCTGAAGGCGCCGTTTCTGGTGGACCAGCTGGCCACCGCGCTGGCACCGCATTTTGGTACCGCGCCGCAGATCCGCTTTTCCGCCGAAGCGCCGGCCCAGGGAGAAACCCTGCACGAGCGCCGCGTGCGCGAGCAGGACTCCCGTCAGCGTGAGGCCGAGGACACGTTCATGGCCGACCCCGGCGTTCAGCGCCTCATGGCCCAGCCGGGGGCCACGCTCGTGCCGGATTCAATACGCCCCTTCGACGATAATTGACCGTCGCAACCCAGACCCCTACGACCCGAGGTGAACCCGATGCGTGGAAACATCGCCCAGTTGATGCAGCAGGCGCAGAAGATGCAGGAAAACATGCAGCGCGCCCAGGAAGAGCTGGCCAATCTTGAAGTGAACGGCAGCGCCGGCGGCGGCATGGTGGAAGTGACCCTGACCGGCCGCATGGAGTGCCGCAAAGTGCGGATTGATCCGGCTGCGCTGTCGGATCCGGAAATGGCCGAAGACCTGGTGGCCGCCGCGTTCAACGACGCTGTCAACAAGGTCAATGCCCAGTCCCAGGAACGGATGGGCGCGGCGACCGCCGGCATGAACCTGCCGCCCGGCATGAAGATGCCGTTCTGACCACCAGCCTGTCCGGGAGAGGGTGATTGTCAGTCCTGCTTGAACAGCTGATCGACGCGCTGCGGGTGCTGCCCGGCGTCGGCCAGAAGAGCGCCCAGCGCATGGCCTACCACCTGCTCGAACGCGAGCGGGAGGGCGGCAGGCGGCTGTCCGCCGCGCTGGCCGAGGCGGTCGAGCGCGTCGGCCACTGCGACCGCTGCCGGGATTTCAGCGAGACGGATGAATGTGCGGTCTGTGCCAGTCCATCGCGCGATGGGCACCAGCTGTGCGTGGTGGAAACCCCGGCCGACCGCCTGGCGATCGAGCAGGCCACCGACTATCGCGGGCTGTATTTCGTGCTGCAGGGACGGCTGAGTCCGCTCGACGGCATCGGCCCGCGTGAGCTCGGCCTGGACCGGCTGGCCGAACGCCTGGCCAGTGGCGAAGTGCAGGAGCTGATCATCGCCACCAACCCCACGGTCGAAGGTGAAGCCACGGCCCATTACCTGGCTCAGTTGGGCCGCCAGCACGGCGTGCGTCCCAGCCGCCCGGCGCACGGGCTGCCGCTGGGCGGCGAGCTCGAGTACATCGACCGGGGCACGCTCTCGCACGCCTTCGGCAGCCGCAGCGAAGTCCCCTAGCCCCCTCCAGGAGCCGCACCATGAGCGAAGACACGATTTTCCACAGGATCATGCGGGGCGAGATCCCGGCCGAAATCGTCCATGAGGACGAGCACATGATCGCCTTCCACGACATCGCGCCGCAGGCGCCGGTGCATATCCTGTTCGTGCCGAAGAAGACCATCCGCTCCCTGGATGAAGCGAGCCCCGCGGACGCCGAACTGGTGGGCCGGTTGGCGACCGCCGCGGCCGAATACGCGCGCAAGGAAGGCCTGGCCGAGCGCGGCTACCGGATCGTCATGAACTGCAACGACGAGGGCGGCCAGACCGTGTACCAGATGCACCTGCACCTGCTGGCAGGCGCGCCGCTGGGGCGCTTCGGTACCGCCGGGTAACCGGACTCAGGCCGGGCGCGTCACCACCGGCTGGTCACCACCACCAGCCGTAAGGGTGCCAGAAAGCAGGATGCGGATGCGGGTGGTGGATGATGGTCTGGGTGTCGCTGCGTTCCGGCCACAGATACACCACATCGGCATCCATGTGCGGCAGGCGGTAGTTGTATTCGCCAATGCGGGTGTCCTCATAGCCGGTAATGCGGCCGGTGAACGTCACCTCGCGCTCGGCGGTGAACACCGCCGGGTCGTAGAAACCGGTGCGGCAGGCCATGAACCGGCCATCGCTGCCATCCGGGCTGTGCGAGGGGCGGCCGTAGGGATCCAGCTGCGCTGACAGCATGGTGAAACAGGTGCGGTCCGCCTGTGGCTGTACCTCGATCACCCGCCCGCCCCAGCGCACCGGGGCGCCGGTGTGGTTGCCGCTGCCGGCCTGCTGTGGAGTCACCGGCAGGTACTCGCCCTGCAGCGGGGCCGGATGGGTCACGCAGCCGCTGAGCAGAAAGCAGGCCAGAACCGCGGCTGCAGTCGAAACAGTACGGGGTGTCATGTCGAATCCTCCAGTCAGGCGCTGCGCCGCGGCCGATGCGCGAGCAGGTCGCGGACAAGAGCGCGGGCGGACGCCGGGTCAGCCTTGCGGTCAGCGTAACGCCATTGAATGAAACGCGCGCTGAGCAGTTGCAGCGTGTCGGCGGCGTGGGGCAATGCAGTCGAGACCCGGCGCGTCCACGCAGCGGCGGACTCGTGCGGCTCAGGCGCCATGCCCAGCCGGGCATAGCGCTGGCCGAGGCGGCGCCAGGCCCGCAGCACCGGATCGCGCTCGCGCTCACCGCGTGCCACCAGCCACAGCATCCACGCCAGGGCCAGGCCGGCCAGCGCTGAAAACAGGATCACCAGCTGCGATGCGCCAAGGTCCTGGATACCGACCGGAGCCAGCAGACGCCGCTGCCGGGAGGCGTCGAAGCCAAGGAAGGCGTTGTTCCAGCCGCGTCGCATCCAGTCGCCGAATTCCGAAGCCACGGCAATGTTGCCGAAGATGTCGAGCCCGACCTGCGGGCGATCTTCCAGAGTGTCGAAGATGCGCTCCGGTGCCACCGCCGCGGTCGGGTCCACCCGCACCCAGCCGCGTCCTTCCAGCCACACCTCGGCCCAGGCGTGGGCGTCCATGCGCCGTACCACCCAGTAGTCACCAAAGCGGTTGCGGTACCCACCCGCGTATCCGGTCACCACCCGCGCCGGGATGCCGGTCGCGCGCATCAGCACCACGAACGCCGAGCTGAAGTGTTCGCAGAAGCCGGCCTGCTCATCAAACAGGAACTCGTCCACCGAGTGGCGCCCGGGCAGCGGCGTGGCCAGGGTGTAGGCGAATTCGTCGGTGACCCATTGCAGGGAGCGCTTGACGATTTGCAGGTCGTCGGCGCCAGCCTCGGCACGCCACTGGCTCGCCAGTGCGAGCGTGCGCGGGTTGAATCCTTCGGGCAGGCGCAGCGCTGCCTGGCGCAGCATCGGCTGCAGTTGTGCTTCAAAAGTCTCCGCCGGCGCGGAACGCATGCGCCAGCGTTGCACCTGTCCCAAGGGACGCGGGGACACCATGCTGTAGTCGTGGGCCAGGTGCAGCCCATCGGGCGCGGCCAGCGGCAGTTCCAGCGCCACCACATGGCGCCGGTCGGTTGGCTCGGCCTCGATGTCGTAATCCCAGACGGGCTCGCCGCGGGTGACGTCGGCCGCCGGCAGGCCCCTTGTCCATGAAGAGTGCTTCCAGGTACGGCCGTCGAAATCCACCATGACCGGCCCGCGCCAATACATCTGGTAGGCCTCCGGAACCGCGCCGTGGAACTTCACCCGCAGCGCGGGCGCGTCATCGCCCATGAAGTCGATCCATTCGCCCGGTGACATGGTGTCCGACAGGCCGGGCCGCGCCACGGCCCGGTCAGGCACGCCCCACATCGGCGAGGCGATGCGGGGAAACAGCCAGAACGCTGCCAGCGCCAGCGGCAGGCCCACGGCAACCAGGCGGCCGGTGGTGCGCAGGCGCCACCAGGCGCGGTGGTTCCTTCGCGTTGCCCGTGGGCCGCTGTGCACCGGCCCGGCGTCGCCGGACTCCAGCTCCGACAGACGCAGCAGCGCCATCAGGGCCAGCACCGCGCCCACCAGCCCCAGCAGCAGCGACAGGGGCCCCTGGTCCAGCAGGAACGTGGCGAACGGGGCGAACAGCGCGAAGCCGAGCAGGCTGCGGGCATCGCGCAGGCTGCGCAGCTCCATCGGCTTGATCGCCAGCATGGCGGCCAGCAACGCACAGCCGGTATCGCGGCCCAGGTGGAAGTTGTAATTGACCAGCACCAGGCCGAACAGGGCCATCGCCAGCAGCGGTCGGGGCCAGGCCGGCAGGCGCCTGCGCCAGGACAGCAGCACTGCCAGCAGGCCGAGCCCGGTGATGCCGCTGGCCACGTTGCCGGGCAGCTGCAGGAGCAGGGGCAGCAGGCAGGTGCCGGCGGCAGCCAGCGACCAGCGCCGGCTGGATACGTCCAATAAGGGGGAAGGGCGGCGGCGGGCCATCAGGCGGCTTCCGCCCCGGGCAGGAGCGCGAGCGCACGCAGGCAGGCGTGGCGGTGGGCCGGCCCGCTGGCCGGTCCCATCGGCTGGTGGCCGGGCAGCAGCAGCTGGTAGCGACGCTGATCGCGTTCGGCTTCATCAATCCAGCGCGCCAGGCGCCGGATCCGTGCTTCTGCCGGCAGGGATTCGAGCGCACTCCAGTCCAGGACGATGTCGGCACCCTGGGGTTCTTCGTACTCACGCACCAGCAGCACGTCGCGCCGGGCGGAGGGCTTCCAGGCAATCGCCCGGCGGCTGTCACCGCTGCGCCAGGTGCGCAGATGGTGCAGGTCATCGCCAGCCGGATGCATGCGTGCCTGGGCGTTGTCGCCGGCCCCCAGCGGCAGCGGCGGACCATCGGGCTCGGACGCGGGATAGACCAGCAGGGGCTCCTGCGGCCAGACCCAGCTCCAGGCTCGGGCCAGTCCCAGCGGCCGGGTGGTGGAAATGCGGATGCGATCCAGTGACAGCCAGCCGCGGCGGACCGTGGGGATCTCCAGCGCCGCTTCCCCGCCACCCCTGTCCAGCGAGATGCGGGCCGTGGCCGCTTCGGTCTCCACCAGCAGTCCCCGCCGTGGCCTGCGCGGATCAGCGCGCAAATGCACGCGCAGCAGCAGGGGTTTGCCCGCTGCAACCGGTTCGGCACTCACCGCATGCACTGCCAGCCCACTCAGCTGCAGGTGGGCCGCGATCAGGCTGGCCAGGGCGGTGCCGGCCAGCATCAGGGCCAGCAGCAGGGCAGGGTTGTTGTTGTAGTTGAGCGCGCCCACGCCCATGGTCACCAGCAGGATCAGGAAAAACAGCCCGAACGCCGTAGGCAGCACATAGGTGCGACGGCGGTCGAACTGGACCGGCAGCGGTTCCGGGCGGCGCGGGCGGGCGAGCAGCTGCAGCCGGCGGACCGGTCCGCGCGCGCCCGGGTCAGTCCACCGGGACCGCATGCAGGATCGCCCGGGACAGGGCCACGCCGTCGGAAGCGTCGGTTTCGGGCACCAGTCGGTGACCTGCCACCGCGGCAAACAGCGCCTGGACGTCATCCGGCAGCACATGCTGCTGGCCGCGCATCAGTGCGTGCGCGCGCGCCGCGCGCAGCAGCGCGATGCCAGCACGCGGAGACAGGCCCACGCGCACGCCGTCGTGGTGGCGGCTGCGGTTGACCAGCGCCTGCACGTAGTCGACCAGGGCGTCGCTGGCATGCACTGCGGCGGCGGCCGCGCGCAGGCGGGTCAGGTCCTGCTGGTCGAGTACGGCAGTGGTGGTGGCGATCAGGTCGCGGCGATCGCGGCCGGCCAGCAGCTCGCGTTCGGCATCCTGGTCGGGATAGCCCAGGCTGATCCGCAGCAGGAACCGGTCGAGCTGGGAGTCGGGCAGGGGATACGTGCCGGCCAGGTCCAGCGGGTTCTGGGTGGCAATGACAAAGAAGGGATCCGGCAGCCGATGGGTGCGCCCGTCCATGCTGACCTGGCGTTCGGCCATCGCTTCCAGCAGCGCGCTCTGGGTGCGGGGCGGGGCGCGGTTGATCTCATCGGCCAGCAGCACGTGGGTGAACACCGGCCCCTGATGGAATTCGAACTTGCGCGTGCCGGTGTCATAGATCGATACGCCCACGATGTCCGAGGGCAGCAGATCCGAGGTGAACTGGACCCGCTGGAAGCCGAGCCCAAGGGTGGCCGCCAGCGCATGTGCCAAGGTGGTCTTGCCCAGGCCGGGCAGGTCTTCGATCAGCACGTGGCCATCCGAGAGCAGGGCGGTAAACGCCAGTCCCACCGCTTCCTGTTTACCCAGTACCAGGCTGTTGACCTGTCCCTGTGCCGCGTCGAGCGCGCTTAACAATCCGTCGGTTAGCATGTCCGCCGGCGCTGGGGTTACTGACATCTGCCTCTCCGGTTCTCGGGGCGCAATTTCGCGCTGGCGCCAATCCAGTGTAACGGGGTCGAATACGGATGCAGAACGCCTACAACATGCGTGATGACGGACTGCGGATCGCCGGAGCGAAACGCGCCTTCGTTGCGCTGTGGCTGGTTGTCCTGCTGCTCAAGCTGGGCGTTGCCACCCAGCTTCCACTGTTCGTGGACGAGGCATTCTACTGGCAGGAAGGTCAGCATCCCGGTTGGGCCTATTCCGACCTGCCCGGGCTGACCGCCTGGCTGATCAGGCTCGGGGTCGAAGTGGCGGGCAACAACCATTTCGGCGTGCGCCTGCCGTTCCTGCTGATGGGCGCGGCGCTGCCGTGGATGATGGTCGGAATCGTGCGCCGCGAGCTGGGCGAGGGCAGTGCGCCGTGGCTGGCCGGCAGCGCGACGGTGCTGCTGCCACTGGCCGGCACGCTGGGCATCATGGCCCTGCCCGATGTGCCCATGGCGCTGGCCACCATGCTGTGTCTTGATGCCGGTGCGCGCCTGCTGCGGCGGGTGGATAACGGCGCGGTGCTGCTGCTGGCGCTGGGACTGGCGATCGGTGCGCTCAGCCATTACCGATTCATTGCGGTGATCGGCGTGGGGGTGATTGCCCTGGCGCTGCTGCCGGGCGGACGCCGGGCCCTGCGCGATCCGCGGGTGTGGATCGCGGTCGCCTTCGGCGCAGCCGCGTGGGTGCCGCTGCTGGCCTGGAATATCGAGAACGCCGAGGCGGGGCTGCGGTTCCAGCTGGTCGAGCGTCATCCCTGGGCGCTGCATGCCAGCGGCTTCAGTTTCATTCCGCTGCAGGCGGCCTTCGTGACGCCGCTGCTGCTGGCCGGACTGCTGTTGGCCGGATGGCGCGGCGCGTTGCGCGGTGAGCGCGAGGTGGTGCGGCTGTTCGGCCTGCTCGGTGGCCTGGTGGTCCTGGGCTTTTTCGCGCTGGGCTTTTTTGCCGACACCGAGCGGGTCAGCTTCCACTGGCCGCTGCCGGGCTACCTGGCGTTGATCCCGCTGCTGCCGGCACTGCTGGCAGCTTGGCCGCGCTGGCTGCGACGCGCCACCTGGGCACTGGCGGGGGCCGGGCTGGTGGCGGTGTTTGCGTACTACGCGGCGGTGTCGATTCCCTCCGTGCGCGCCCACAGCGCGGCATGGAAGTGGTACCCCTCCAACTTTGCCGGCTGGAACGTGCTGGCCGACGCGGTGGAGGAAGAACTGGCACAGATGCCGGAAGGCACGCGTCTGGTGGCCGATAACTTCAAGATCGGGGCCGAACTGGGCTTCCGCCTGGACAACCCGCGGATCAAGGTCCTGGATCATCCGCTCAACCGGTTCCATGGGCGCGCGCCGCAGCTGCAGCTGTGGGGGCTGGAAACGCCGGGCAGGGCGCAGTGGGGCGATGACCCGGTGCTGCTGGTGGTCGGCGCCAGCGATGTGCCCTACCGCAACCTGCTGCGCCGCTATCACGCGCTGTGCGAGCGCGTCGGGCCGCTGCCCGCGCCCCGGCAGGTGCTCAACGTGGACCATGGCAGCCAGCGCTTCCTGCTGTTTGCCCTTGATGCCGATGCCGGAGACAGTGCGGACTGCACCGCGCCGGCAATGGCCTGGATCGATACGCCCGTGAGCGGCGCTCGCAGTGGCTGGCCATTGGAGGTCACCGGCTGGGCGTTCAAGGATGGCGTGGGTCTGTCGCGGGTCGAGGTGCTGCTGAACGGGGTGACGGTGGCCGAGGCCGAGTACGGGCTGGATTCCCCGGGCGTGGCGAACTACTGGGAAATTTCCACCGATCCCCTGCATCCGCGGGTCGGGTTCCGGGCGACGGTGGAGCCGCAGCCGCTGATGCAGTCCGGACGTCACTGGCTGGGTCTGCGCCTGCATGGGCAGGACGGCAGCGTGGAAGAGTGGGCCGAGCAGCCGGTCATTATTGAATGACCGGGAGTTCAATGACCGGGAATTGCATGGCCAGGTTCCGCCTCAGGGCAGTACGAATCCGGCCTGGCGCAGCAAACGGGCGGTGGCGATCAGTGGCAGGCCAACCAGCGCCGTCGGGTCGGTGCTGTGGATCGATTCAAACAGGCTGATGCCCAGAGCTTCGGCCTTGAAGCTACCGGCACAGTTGAAGGGCTGTTCTGCGTCCACGTAGCGCTCGATCTCCCCGGCCGACAGCGCCCGGAAGCGAACCGTGGTGGTGTCCAGCGCGGCGTGGACCGCCCGGCCATGCTGGGCCAGCGCCACCGCAGTGTGGAAATGCACCTCACGCCGGGACATCGCGTCCAGTTGCGCAATGGCGCCCTGCCGATGGCCTGGCTTGCCCAGCGGGCTGCCGTCCAGTTCCGCCACCTGGTCGGAACCGATCACCCATGCCGCAGGTTCATCCGCCGCGACCACCTGCGCCTTCAGCTGCGCCAGACGGCCGGCCAGCGCAGCGGGTGACTCGCCGGGCAGTGGGGTTTCATCGGCCTGCGGCCTGGCCGTGTCGAACGGCAGCCGTAGCCGCTGCAGCAATTCGCGTCGATACGGTGAGGTTGAAGCCAGGATCAGTCGCATGTGCAGCAGTTCCGTGGTCAGTGCAGCGGGGTCAGTGCAGCGGCGCCCGGGCGCGCTCGATCTGCGCCAGCTGCTGCTCGATGCGCTGGCGGGCGCGATCGATCGATTCGCGGACCGCTTCAAGCTGTTGCAGCGATGCGCTGGTCCCGTGCTCCTGCAGCCACAGACGCTGGCGCAGCATTTCCTGCAGGGCCTCCTGCACTGGGTTGTGGTGGTCACCGGCAACCGCCTGGATCTCGGCGCGGGCGACGCGCAGCCGCGCTTCCAATGCGTCGGCGGCATCAAGCACGCCGGACATGGCGCGATTGCGACGACCGAGCGTGCGGCGCCTTGAAAAGCCCCAGGCACAGGCGAGAATGAGCGCGGCGGTGAAAAGCGCGGAAAGGATAGGGGTCACGGTGTGGGAGGCGGCGGGTCAGCAGCCAGTTTGCCGGTCGCCGCCGGAGCGGGCAAATTTCCCAGCCTGATCAGGGTAATCGGGGCAGGGCTGGTTTGACACCGGGCCGCGGCAGCCCTACCATTTCGCCTCTTATGTCCGCGGAACTGTCCAGAAAGGTCGATTGGCGGCGCGCAGTCGCTGCAGGTCGGGAGTTGAACGGACAGTTGCCGCTGGCCGGGATGGCACGTCTTTGCGATTTGCTGTCCGATGCCGAAGGCCAGGTGCAATGGTCGGCTGGTTTCGGGCGCGATGAGCTGGACCTGCCGTTCGTGGAAGTCCGTGTGGATGCGCAGCTGCCGCTGGAATGCCGGCGGACGCTGCAGCGGTTCGAGCATCCGGTACAGATCGTGCAGCGCTACGGAATGATCCGTGACGAAGCCGATGAAGCCGCACTGCCGGAAGGCTATGAGGCGCTGCTGCCGGATGGGGACGGATACGTGGATCCTGTCGCGCTGGTGGAGGATGAATTGATCCTCGCCGTGCCACTGATCCCGGTCATCCCCGGCTCTGAATCGGTGGAGCGTGACTGGCCCGTGCATGCGGACGAAGAAATGCGCGCCAACCCGTTTTCGGCGTTGGCGGAACTTAAAAAGAAACTTTGAGAAACAACTGAACCTGTTGCTGGAGCAATTCCCATGGCTGTGCAGAAATCCCGTGTCTCCCCCTCCCGCCGTGGCCAGCGCCGCGCGCACGACAAGCTGACTGCCAAGCAGCTGTCGACCGATCCGACCACCGGCGAGCTCCACATCCGCCACCACATCACCGCTGACGGTTACTACCGTGGCAAGCAGGTGATCGTGCCGCGCGCGGGCGCTGTCGAAGAAGACTGATCGCAAGCGCCGCCGTCCCATGACGGCGGCCCTGCGGGCAACGCGAGCCGCTGCGCCCGTGTAGCATGCCCCGGATAAGCCGGGCATCCGGCGTAGGACGGGTTGTGCAGATGAATCAAACGGGTACGCCCCAGCGCGTGTTTTCGCGCATTGCGGGCACTGGCAGCTACCTGCCGGAGAATGTGGTCACCAACGACGACCTGGCCAAGGTCGTGGACACCAGCGATGAATGGATCGCAGCCCGCACGGGCATCCGCCAGCGTCATGTGGCGGCCGAAGGCGAGACCACTTCGGACCTGGCCTACCACGCGTCGATGCGCGCGCTGGAGGCGGCCGGCGTGAAGCCGGAAGAGCTCGATCTGATCGTGCTCGGTACCACCACCCCTGATCTTATTTTTCCCTCCAGTGCCTGCCTGCTGCAGCATCGGTTGGGTGCCAACGGCTGCGGTGCGTTTGACGTCAACGCCGCCTGTTCCGGCTTCCTGTTTGCGCTGTCGGTCGCCGACAAGTTCATCCGCACCGGCGATGTAAAGACCGCACTGGTGGTGGGTTCGGAAACGCTGACCCGCATGGTGGACTGGGAAGACCGCACCACCTGTGTGCTGTTTGGCGACGGCGCCGGCGCCGTAGTGCTCAAGGCGGATACCGAAACCGGCATCCTCAGCACCCATCTGCACGCCGACGGCGGCAAGAAGGAGCTGCTGTGGAATCCGGTGGGCGTGTCGGTCGGCTTCAAGGAAAACGAGAAGAACGCCGGCGTGCGCATCAGCATGGCCGGCAGCGAAGTGTTCAAGCACGCGGTCCGCGCCCTTGATTCGGTGGTCGATGAGACGCTGACGGCCAACAACCTGGACAAGAGCGATCTTGACTGGCTGATTCCGCACCAGGCCAACCTGCGCATCATCGAAGCGACCGCCAAGCGGCTGGATATGTCGATGGAGCGGGTCATCGTGACCGTGGACCGGCATGGCAATACTTCGTCGGGTTCGGTGCCGCTGGCGCTGGATGAAGCGGTGCGCTCGGGCAAGGTCAAGCGTGGCCAGCTGGTGCTGCTGGAAGCCTTCGGCGGCGGCTTCACCTGGGGCTCGGCGCTGCTGCGCTACTGAGCTACTCGGTTACTGGTTACATACGCCGTCGTACAGACGTCCTGGCGACCGGGCCGGTATCATTGGCGGTTGGCTTTCGACTGCAGGTGTTTGTGTTGACTGATTCCCGGCTTGCTTTTGTGTTTCCCGGTCAGGGCTCCCAGGCCCTGGGCATGTTGGCCGACCTGGCCTCCAGCCACGCTGAGATCATCGAAGCGTTCGCCGAAGCGTCGGAAGGCGCAGGCGTCGACCTGTGGGCGATCTCGCAGAACGGGCCTGAAGAGCAGCTCAACGCCACCGAATTCACCCAGCCGGCATTGTTGGCGGCCGGGGTGGGCGTGTACCGCGCATGGCGTGCCCGTGGTGGCACGCAGCCGGCGCTGATGGCCGGACACAGCCTGGGCGAATACGCCGCGCTGGTCGCCGCCGGGGTGCTGCCGCTGGGCGACGCTGCCAGGCTGGTGCGCCTGCGCGGCCAGCTGATGCAGGCGGCTGCGCCTGCGGGTACCGGCGCCATGGCTGCCGTGATCGGCGCCGAGGACGCGGTAGTTGCCCAGGCCTGCGAGCAGGCTTCCGGCGACGGCGTGGTGGTGCCGGCCAACTTCAACTCGCCGGGTCAGGTGGTCATTGGCGGGCACGCCGCGGCTGTGGACCGTGCGCTGGAGCTGCTCGCCGCGCAGGGCGTGCGCAAGACGGTCAAGCTGGCGGTCAGCGTGCCCTCGCATACGCCGCTGATGCGCGAGGCGGCCAATCGCCTGGCCACGGCCATGGGCGAGCTGCAGTGGAATGATCCGGTCGTGCCGGTGGTGCAAAACGTCGACGCCGAGGTGCACGAAGGTGCGCACGCCATCCGCGATGCGCTGGTGCGCCAGCTGTACCTTCCTGTCCAGTGGACCGGCTGCGTGCAGGCCCTGGCATCACGCGGTGCCGGCGTGATCGCGGAGTGCGGCCCGGGCAAGGTCCTTTCCGGCCTGGGCCGGCGCATCGACCGCTCGCTCCAGGCGCTGCCGCTGGGTACGCCGGAAGACTTCGACGCCGCGCTGGCAGAATGGAAAAACTGACGCGGCATGCATCAACGCTTCCCCAAGGAATCCAAACCATGAACCAACCCCTGAAGGGCGAGATCGCCCTGGTGACCGGCGCCAGCCGCGGTATTGGCGCATCGATCGCCGACCTGCTGGCCGAGCAGGGCGCGACCGTGATCGGCACGGCCACCAGCCAGGCCGGCGCGGATGCACTCGCAGCGCGCCTGACCGCGATCGGAGCGGGCCACGGCCGGGTGCTGGACGTGGCTGATGGCGATGCCATCGACGCGCTCATTGCCGAAGTCGGCAAGGAATTCGGCGCCATCTCCATCCTCGTCAACAACGCAGGCATCACCCGTGACAACCTGCTGATGCGGATGAAGGACGAGGACTGGCAGGCGATTCTGGATACCAACCTGACCAGCGTTTACCGCGCTTCCAAGGCGGTGATGCGCGGCATGATGAAGGCGCGCAAGGGCCGGATCATCAACATCGCCTCGGTGATCGGGGTGATGGGCAACGCGGGCCAGGCCAACTACGCGGCGGCCAAGGCCGGCGTGATCGCTTTCAGCAAGTCGCTGGCCCGGGAAATCGGCTCGCGCGGCGTGACCGTCAACGTGGTGGCCCCCGGCTTCATCGCCACCGACATGACCCGCGACCTGCCTGAAGATGCAAAGCAGGAAATGTCCAAGCAGATTGCGCTGGGCCGCCTTGGCGATCCGGCGGACGTTGCAGCGGCGGTGGCGTTCCTTGCCGGACCGTCGGCTGCCTACATCACTGGCGAGACCCTGCACGTCAATGGCGGCATGTACATGCCGTAACCCCCATTCCGGGGCGCAAGCCCCTGAACAGGAAAGGGCGGCGGCGGGTTTCGCCGAACGCCCGGCTTTCCCTTAAACTACCCGGCCGCAAGAATTTTCGGCCCCACGGAGCAAAGTACCCATGAGCAGCATCGAAGAACGCGTCAAGAAGATTGTGGTGGAGCAGCTGGGCGTGAAGGAAGACGAGGTCAGCCCCAGTGCTTCCTTCGTCGATGACCTTGGCGCCGACTCGCTGGACACCGTGGAACTGGTGATGGCCCTCGAGGAAGAGTTCGAGTGCGAGATCCCTGACGAAGAAGCCGAGAAGATCACCTCGGTGCAGCAGGCCATCGACTACGTCAAGACCAACGTCAAGGCGTAATCGCGAACGGTCGGGATGCGCAGGCCAGTGGCCGCGCATCTGGCCGTGCATCGCCCCGGGCTGGTCCAGGGGCGGGCACTGATGGACACGGGGCCGCATTTGCGGCCTCGTGCATTTCCGGGCCGGCGCGATCAGCGCCCCCGTCAGTTATCCGGCATCTATCCAAGGAGCACTTCATGTCCAAACGACGCGTGGTCATCACCGGCCTGGGCATCCTGTCGCCGCTGGGCGCGGACCTGGCATCCAGCTGGGATGGCATCGTGGCGGGACGTTCGGGCATCGGACCGATCACGCACTTCGACGCCTCCGCGTTCCCCACCCGGATCGCCGGCGAGGTTCCGGACTTCGACGCCACGAAGTGGATCGCGCCCAAGGACGTGAAGAAGATGGATCCGTTCGTGCACTACGGCGTTGGCGCTTCGATGATGGCCATTGCCGACGCCGGGCTGGTGATCGATGAAGCCCACGCCGAGCGCATCGGCGTGGCGCTGGGTGCCGGGATCGGTGGACTCAAGGGCATCGAGGAAACCACCATCAAGTACCACGAGGGCGGCCCGCGCAAGATCTCGCCGTTCTACGTGCCCAGCACCATCATCAACATGGTTGCCGGGCAGGTGTCGATCATGACCGGCGCCAAGGGCCCCAACATTGCCGCGGTCACCGCGTGCACCACGGCCACCCACAACATCGGCCTGGCGATGCGCATGATCCAGTACGGCGATGCCGACGTGATGATCGCCGGCGGCGCCGAGTACGCCACCACCCCAACCTCGTTGGGTGGCTTCTGCTCGATGCGTGCCCTGTCGACCAATAACGAAAACCCACAGCAGGCTTCCCGTCCCTGGGACAAGGGTCGCGACGGCTTTGTCATGGGCGACGGCGCCGGCGTGCTGATCCTGGAAGAATACGAGCGCGCCAAGGCGCGTGGTGCGCGCATCTACGGCGAGCTGGCCGGCTTCGGTATGAGCGGCGACGCTTTCCATATGACCGCGCCGAGCGAGAGCGGCGAGGGTGCAGCCCGCTGCATGGCGCACGCCCTTGCCGACGCGCGCCTGGACGGGGGCCGCGTGGATTACATCAACGCCCATGGCACTTCGACACCGGCCGGTGACCTGGCGGAAACCATGGCGATCAAGGCCACCCTGGGCGCACACGCCCGCAAGGTGGCGGTCAGCTCCACCAAGTCCATGACCGGGCATCTGCTCGGTGCTGCGGGCGGGGTGGAAGCGGTGTTCTCCGCCATGGCGATCCACACCGGCATCCTGCCGCCCACGATCAACCTGGACGATCCTTCCGAAGGCTGCGACCTGGACTACGTGCCCCATACCGCACGCGAGGCGAAGGTCGATGTGGTGATGTCCAACTCGTTTGGGTTTGGCGGCACCAATGGCACCCTGGTGATTACCCGGGTCTGATCCACCGGGGCGCATGGCGCCCCCGATCCCAGGACCGGCTTCATGCTGATCTCCCGTCCGCTGCCGGCCGATCCTGGCCTGCTGGCGCTGCATCGTGCAGCGCCAGAGCGTTGGCCTGTGTTGCTTTAACCCATTTTCCCC
>NZ_JBCLVE010000014.1:0-70709 GCF_039548515.1 Luteimonas qiangzhengi
CGTTCTTCTCTCCTTTCCTCTTCTTGCCGCTCTTTTTTTTTTTTCTCCCCCCCCCCCCCCCCCAGCGCGCTATCCGGTGCTGCTGCAATCCGTTGCCCACGGCACCGCCCAGGGGCAGTGGGACATGCTGCTGACTTCCAGCGGCGCCTGTCTGACTCTCGATGCCGATGGCCGCACCCGTGATGGCGCGGCAACGCTGCTGGACGTCCCTTTCCTGGACGCGCTGGATGCACAGTGGCGCGAGCTCCGGACCCCACGCGTGGAGCCTCGCTGGCCCTTCTGCGGCGGCTGGGCGCTGCTGCTGGGCTATGAGCTGGCCGGCCAGGTCGAACCGGTCCTGCGCCTGCCGCCGGCGCCAGGCAGCCTGCCGGCTGCCGTTGCGCTGCGCTGCCCAGCAGCGGTGCTGCGTGATCGGGGCAGCGGTGAATGCGTGGCGGTCGCCGAGCCCGGCCACGAAGACCTGCTCGAACAAATCGTGGCCGATGCCTCGACAGCTGCAGCACAGCCATTGCTGCAGCCGTGGGCGCCGCCGGTCGATCTGGTTGAAGACGATCCCGCAGCGTTTACCGCAGGGGTGGAAAGGATCCTGGCCTACCTGGCCGCTGGAGACGTGTTTCAGGTCAATCTTTCCCGCGCATGGCAGGCGCGCTTCGCCACCTCGCCGGAGCCAGCTGCCGTCTATGCGCGGCTGCGTGAAGCAAGCCCCGCGCCTTTTTCCGGCCTGTTCTGCGGTGAGGGCTGGGCGGTGGCCAGCGCTTCGCCCGAGCGCCTGGTTTCGGTGCGCGGCGAGGTGGTCGAGACCCGCCCGATCGCGGGCACCCGGCCGCGCCTGCCGGGTGACGACGATGTGCTGCGGGTGCAGGAGATGGTGGCCGACCCCAAGGAGCGTGCCGAACACGTGATGCTGGTGGACCTGGAGCGCAACGACCTGGGCCGGGTGTGTACCGCGGGCAGCGTGGAGGTCGACGAGCTGATGACGGTCGAAAGCTACGCCCAGGTGCACCACATCGTCAGCAACGTGCGCGGACGCCTGCGCGACGATGCCAGCCCGGGCCAGGTGATCGCCGCGGTGTTCCCGGGGGGCAGCATCACCGGCTGTCCAAAGGTGCGCTGCATGCAGATCATCGCCGAGCTGGAGGGCGTTGGTCGCGGTGCGTACACCGGGGCGATGGGCTGGTTGAACCGCGATGGAGACATGGACCTGAACATCCTGATCCGCAGTGCCGAGCTGGAAGGCGACACGCTGCGCTTCCGCACTGGCGCCGGCATCGTTGCCGACTCCACGCCCGACCGCGAACTGGCCGAAACCCGCGCCAAAGCCCGCGGCATGCTCCTCGCCCTGTCCCCCCGGCTGTCGGTATCCTGACGCGATGATCTTCTTCTCCAATACGTGGCAGGGACGCCGGTGAGCAGGCGCGGGTTTGGCATCGGGCTGTTCTTCGTGATTTCCGCGCTGCTGGCCGGCGTGCTGGCGTACCTGGCGTGGAACCACCACCAGGGCTTCGCCAACGGACCGCTGTCGGGCATCGACGAGGGCGACACCGTGATGGTCGAGCGCGGGGATTCGTTCCTGCGCGTGCTCGGCAGGCTGCGCGAAGCCGGCATCAGCGATGGCCACCGGGTGGAATGGCAGCTGCTGGCGCGGCGGCTGGAAGCCGGTGACCGGCTGCAGGTGGGCGAATACCGGCTCGATCCCGGCATGAGCGCAACGGATCTGCTGGTCAAAATGCGCGATGGCCGCGTCATCCGCCACCGCTTCACTATTGTCGAAGGCTGGAACATCCGCGAGCTGCGCGCCGCACTGAGCCGCGCCACGCCGCTGCTGCAGGAAACCGTCGACCTGGACGATGCGGCGCTGATGGACGTGCTCGGCCGTCCGGGCGTGCATCCGGAAGGCCGGTTCCTGCCCGAAACCTACCTCTACACCCGCGGTGACAGCGACCTGGACCTGCTACAGCGGGCCGCAGACGCGCTCGACACGGCGCTTGCACAGGCGTGGGAAAAGCGCGCCGATGGGCTGCCGCTGGAGACGGCCGAGGACGCGCTGGTCCTGGCTTCGATCATCGAGAAGGAAACCGGCATTGCCGGTGAGCGCGGCCAGATTGCCGGTGTGTTCACCCGTCGGCTGCAGCGCGGTATGCGCCTGCAGACCGACCCGACCGTGATCTACGGTATGGGCAGTGCCTACGACGGCAACATCCGTCGCACTGACCTGCGGACCGATACCCCCTACAACACCTACACCCGCGACGGCCTGCCGCCGACCCCGATCGCCATGGCCGGGGCCGACGCCATCCGCGCCGCCACCCGACCCGAGGCGGGAGATGCGCTGTATTTCGTGGCGGTCGGCGATGACAGCGGGCGCCACGTGTTTTCCCGCACCTATGCCGAGCATCAGGTCGCAGTGCGCGAATACGTGCGTCGTTATCGGGAGCGCTTCGGATCAGGGGCCCAGTCGCAATGAATCCCCTGCCGACCCACCCGCGCTTCGTCAGCCTGGAAGGCGGCGAGGGCGCCGGCAAGACCACGGTGCTGGGCAGCCTGCGCCATGCCTTGGCGGCCGGCGGCGACGAGGTGGTGCTGACCCGCGAGCCGGGCGGAACGCCGCTGGCCGAAACCATTCGCACCCTGCTGCTGGACCCCGGACACGAACCGGCTGCGGCGGAGACCGAACTGCTGCTGATGTTCGCCGCCCGAGCCCAGCACGTGCGTGAGGTGATCCGTCCGGCGCTGCAGCGCGGTGCCTGGGTGCTGTGTGACCGCTTCACCGACTCCAGCTATGCCTATCAGGGCGGCGGCCGGGGACTGGATGCGGACCTGATTGAAACCCTGGAACGCAGCGTGGTTGGCCTGCGTCCCGGCCTGACCCTGCTGCTGGATCTGGACGTGGTGACCGGACGAGAGCGCACCCGCGGCCGCGACCTGGTGCCTGATCGTATTGAGCGTGAGCGCGACGGCTTCTTCGAGCGGGTACGCGCGGTGTTCCGCGATCGTGCCGCGGCGGAGCCCGCACGGTTCCGGGTGATCGATGCCGCCCAGCCCGTGGAAGCCGTGGCCGCGGCCGCCCTGGCCGCGCTGCAGGGCTGGCGGGAGGCCCAATGAACAATACGCACGAGCAAGCACTGACGCCCTGGCAACAGCGCGTGTATGACCAGGCCGCTGCATCGCTGGATGCTGGCCGCATGGGCCATGCGCTGCTGTTCAGCGGGCCGGCCATGCTGGGCAAGCGCCGGGTGGCCGAACGCCTGGCTGCGCGGCTGCTGTGCCAGGCGCCCGATCACGGTGCGCGTCCCTGTGGGGGCTGCCGGGGCTGCAGCCTGTTCCAGGCGCGCTCGCAGAAGGAGCCGCTGGAACAGCGTCCTGATGGCTCCCTGTCCCACCCCTGGGGGCACCCGGCGCACCCGGACGCGATCTTCGTGGGCCATGCCTGGCGTATCACGCCGTCGCCGCCCAGGCAGATGACGGTGATCCCGGTGGACCAGGTGCGCGCACTGTCCGAGCGCCTGGCCACCACGCCGCAGTATGGCGGGGTCAAGGTTGCCATCATCGATCCGGCCGAGGACATGAACACCAACGCCGCCAACGCGCTGCTCAAAACGCTGGAAGAGCCCGTGCCAGGGCGTTACCTGTGGCTTTTGAGCGCCAATCCGGCGGGGCTGCCTGCCACCATCCGCAGCCGCTGCCAGCGGCTTGAATTCCGCCTGCCGTCCTTGGCTGAGGGCCTGGCGTGGCTGCAGCAGCAGGGCCATGCAGCGACCGCGGCGGCCGAAGCCCTGGATGCCGCCCGCGGCCATCCAGGGCTGGCGGACTCCTGGCTGCGCGACGGTGGCATCGAGCTGCGGCGTGAAGTGGCAGCCGACCTGGCGGGCCTGGCGCGCGGTGAGCTGGCGCCATCGGAGGCGGCCAAGCGCTGGGTCGACGACGACATGGGCGCCCAGCGCCTGCGCCATGCAGCCGACTTCGTCCTGACCCGGGCGGCGGGCTTGACCGACCCCCGGTCTGGCCGCAGTCTTGCTGACTGGTTTGATGAAGCCAACCGGACCCGTGACCTGCTGCGTACCACCGTGCGCGCGGACCTGGCGGTGGGCGCACTGCTGCTGCAATGGCATGACCTGACCGCGGCCCACCGCGAGCCGGGTAGGAGGAGGTAGACATGGGGGCAACCGTACCGGGCATGCGCCAGGGGATCCTGTCGCTGGTGCTCAAAGACAAGGCCGGGCTGTACAACGCCTACATGCCGTATCTCAAGCACGGCGGCATCTTCGTGCCGACGCCCAAGCGTTACTTCCTCGGTGACGAGGTGTTCGTGCTGCTGACCCTGCCTGAAACCCAGGACCGGGTGCCGGTCGCCGGCAAGGTGGTCTGGGTGACGCCTGTCGGTGCCCAGGGCAACCGGACCGCAGGCGTTGGCGTGCAGTTTGCCGACAGCAACGAGGGGGAAGCGGCCAAGGGCCGCATCGAGACCCTGCTGGCTGGCACTCTTAATTCGGATAAGCCGACCCACACGATGTAGGTCGGCTCCTGATGCCGGTGCCTAATCGGTGATCAGGCCACCGACGCTTCCCGCAGGGCCGGGTTGTCCCAGCCCGGACGCGGGGCGAAGCGGTCGCCGTAGCGGCCCTGCAGCGCCTTCAGCCGCTCCAGCAGCTTGTCGGCACCCACGGTGCGGATGTGCTGGATCGGTCCGCCGCGGAAGGGCGCGAAGCCGGTGCCGAAGATCACCCCCGCATCGAGCAGGTCGGCGTCTTCCACCACGCCCTCGTGCAGCGCCGCCACCGCTTCGTTGAGCATGGCCAGCACCAGCCGGTCTTCCAGGTCCTCGGGAGCCTGGAAGTCCTTGGGCAGTTCGGGCTTTTTGGCCTTGCCGTTTTCCCAGGCGTACAGGCCCTGACCGTCCTTCTTGCCGCGCTTGCCGGCTTCTGGAGGCGTCGCCAGCGCAGGCGGGATATCCAGTCCGAGGAACGGCGCCAGTTCGCGGCCCACGCCCGAGGCGATGTCCAGCCCGACGGTATCGATCAGTTCGATCGGACCCATGGGCATGCCGAACTTCACCGCGGCCTTGTCGATTGCCGCGCCCGGGATGCCTTCCGAGTACGCGGTGGCCGCTTCCAGCATGTACGGGAACAGCAGGCGGTTGACCAGGAAGCCCGGCGTGCCTGCCACCGGCACCGGCAGCTTTCCGATCGCGCGGCAGAACGCGGCCAGCCGTTGGGCAGTGGCCGGGTCCATCGCCTCGTGACACACAATCTCCACCAGCGGCATCTTTGCCACCGGGTTGAAGTAGTGCAGGCCGGCGAACCGTGCCGGCTGCTGCAGGCCGTTGGCCAGTTCCGCAAGCGGGATGGAAGACGTGTTACTGGTCAGTAACGCGCCCGGAGCGAGCTTCGGCTCCACCTGTGCATACAGACCGCGCTTGGCGTCGGCATCCTCGATGATCGCCTCGATCACCAGGTCCGCTTCGGCCAGCCCGGCACCTTCCAGGTCCGACTTCAGTCGTGCGGCCACTTCCGGCCGTTTGGCATCGTCCTTGACGCGCTTGGCAAACAGCTCCTGTGCGCGCTCAAGGGCCTTGTCGATGTACGGCTGCTCGCGGTCCTGCAGGGTCACCTGCATGCCGCGGTAGGCCGACCACGCGGCGATGTCGCCGCCCATGACGCCGGCGCCGATCACGTGCAGTCGCTGCACGTTGTGTTCGCCGCTGCCCTGGGCCTTCAGCCGCTCCTGCAGGAAGTACACGCGGGTGAGGTTGCGCGCGGTCGATGTGCCGGCCAGCTTGACCACCGACCTGCGCTCGGCATCCAGCAGTGACCCGGTTCCACCGCCGCTGCGGCGCCAGGTTTCGATCAGCGAATACGGCGCGGGGTAGTGGTCCTTGCGCGCCTTGCCGGCGACCTGCTTGACCAGGATCGGCGCCAGCACCTGGCGCACCGGCCACAGGTTGGTGGCCCAGCCCATGAAGCGCTGCTTGAACGGGCGCGTGGCGCCCTTGAGCGCCAGCCCGGCAGCCGTGTCCACCAGCAGCGCGGGTTCGGCCATCTTGTCCACCAGCCCGATTGCCCGCGCCGCTTTGGCCGACAGGGCGCGGCCGGTCAGCATCATGTCGAACGCGGACGGCGCGCCGACCAGTCGCGGCAGCCGCACGCTGCCACCCCAGCCGGGATAGATGCCCAGGTTGACTTCCGGCAGGCCGATGCGGGTTGAGTCATCGCTGCTGGCCACCCGGTAATCGCACGCCAGTGCAATCTCGGTGCCGCCGCCCATGCAGAAGCCGTGGATCGCAGCCACCGTGGGGCAGGGCAGCTCGGCCAGGCGCTGGAACACCTGCTGGCCGCGGCGGATCGAGTCGCTGATGGTGCCCTTCGCATCGAACTCGCGAAATTCGCGGATATCCGCGCCGGCGATGAAGCCCTTGGCTTTCGCCGAACGCAGTACCAGTGCCCTGGGAGGATCCAGGGCCAGGCGTTCCAGCAAGCTGTCCAGCTCGAGCAGCACGTCCTGGGAGAACGTGTTGACCGACTCGCCCTCGCGGTCGAGCGAGAGCACCAGCACGGCGTCTTCGCGCTGCTCGGCTTTCCAATGGCTGAAACGCAGTCCGTCGAGGCCTGCAATCATGCGACACCATCCGTCAGGGTATGGGAAACCCCCTATGATCCAGAGGTCGCTCACCCTGCGTCAAATCCTGCCATGCGATGGTAGGTCGGTGTTTCCCATCTGTCGGGGGTTGCCTGAGCGGTCCCGCGCCCCCAGTTTGAATCATTCACAGTAGGCGGACAGCCCCGTCCAGCCTGCTTTCCGGCCGCAGCGCCCGGCAGATTGCCGGTCAAGAAAGGAGCCCGGCCCGATGGCCGATAACGACACCCAGCAGTTGGACCAGGAACTGGTCAAACGCGTGCAGAGCGGCGATATGGCCGCCTTTGACCTGCTGGTGCGCAAATACCAGCATCGGATTGCTGGCCTGATCGGTCGTTACGTGGCGGACTGGAGCGAATGCCAGGACGTGGCCCAGGAAACGTTCATCCGCGCCTACCGGGCGATCGGCAGCTTCCGCGGCGATGCGCAGTTCTACACCTGGCTGCATCGCATTGCGGTCAATACCGCCAAGAACCATCTGGTCTCCCTTGGCCGTCGGCCGCCGGGCTCGGACATAGACGTATCCGATGCCGAACAGTTCGATTCGGGCGTGCGATTGCGCGACAGCGACACCCCGGAACGGGAAATGATGCGCCAGCAGATGGAACAAACGGTGCTGCACGCTGTCGAACAATTGCCTGAAGAGCTTCGGGTCGCAATCACACTGCGTGAGGTCGACGGCCTGAGCTACGACGAAATCGCCCAGAGGATGGGCTGCCCGGTTGGGACGGTGCGTTCGCGCATCTTCCGCGCCCGGGAGGCAATCGATGAGGAACTCAAACCACTGATGGACAGTGAAACCAGCTCGGAGCGCGCTACACGATGACGCAACACGAAGACAGCGACAGCATCCAGATCCTGCCGGATGCGGACAAACTCGATCGTTACCATCGCCAGCAACTGTCGGCGATGCTTGATGGCGAGCTGTCACCGGACCAGGCGCGCTTCATGCTGCGCCGTTTGCAGCATGACGTGGAGCTGGCCGAGCGCTGGGAGCGCTGGCAGATGTCCGGTGACGTGCTGCGCGGGCAGCGCAACGCGCTGCTGCCGGCAGATTTCGCCAGCCGCGTGTCCATGGCGATCACCGATGAGCAGTCACAGCCTGTCCAGCAGCCGGCCCGCAGCGGTGGGCAACGCGTGCTGCGCTGGGGCGGGGGAGCGGCGCTGGCGGCTTCGGTGGCCATGGCCGCACTGCTGGTCGGCCGCCAGGGCGGACCAATGCCCGAACAGGCGCCCGTGCAGGCCGTGCCCGCGCTGGCTGCCAGTGCCGAGGCTGCCCCGCAGGAGCCGGCTCCAACCCGGACCGGGCCCATCCTGGCCGAAGCGCCGCGCAGTGACGCAGACGCGCTCGACGTGCAGCAGCAGGCGGAACCTGCAGTTGCGGCGTCGCGCGCCAGCGCTCGTGCGGCCAGTGTGCCGCCACAGCAAATGATCGCAGCGGCCGCTCCGGCTGCAGCTCCCGCACCGCTGGATATGCCCACTCCGCGCGAAGCCGTCGTGGTGCCATTCCCGGCAATGCGGGACAGCGCTGT
Source organism: Luteimonas qiangzhengi (assembly GCF_039548515.1). Taxonomy (NCBI): domain Bacteria; kingdom Pseudomonadati; phylum Pseudomonadota; class Gammaproteobacteria; order Lysobacterales; family Lysobacteraceae; genus Luteimonas; species Luteimonas qiangzhengi. The sequence goes on from NZ_JBCLVE010000014.1 coordinate 8,163, forward strand.
GGCCCTGCTGCCCGCGGCGTCGGATGGAATTGGTGCGGATCCGTTCCAGTCACTGCCAATGACCGTCGGCAGCCGGCCCTGGCCGCGCGCGGCAGTGTCGGGCACCGGCAATGCCTACGCGGTGGGCCTGGGTCAGGCAATTCAGCCCGCAGCGACCTGGCTGATGCCGTCCCTGACGGAGCCGCAGGCCGCGGCAGAGCGGTTCGGACTTGCGCCGGACGTGGCGGCAAGCATGGTGGGCAGGCGCGCTGAGACGGCCATTGGCGCCGGTGCCGTTCGCGGTGCGCAGGCGCCGGTCGTGCCCGCGTCCGGGCAGCAGGTCGATCCCGATATCGGCCCGCGCTGAGCGGCTTCGCGCTGCGCCGTTTCCCTTACTGATTATTTGAGGACACTTCCAGGATGAAAGCCCGTATTCCTGTTTTGATGCTTGTGCTGGTCACCGCGGCGACAACCGCAGCCGTGATCCTGCCTTCTGCCACCGCCGAGCCTGCAGCCCAGGAGAGCACGAGCGCGCAGGTCACCCAGGCCGCGGCTCCCGAGCTGGTGACCGGTCTGCCGGACTTCACCCGGCTGGTCGAGCAGGTGGGGCCGGGCGTGGTCAGCATCGAGGCCACCATCACCGGCCGCACGGCCCAGCGCAGGGCGCCGAACCAGGACATGTTCCCGGAAATCTTCCGGCGTTTCTTCGGCCCGGGTTTTTCGATGCCCGATATGCCTGATGGCCCCCAGGCACCGGCGCCGCGCGGCATGTCCATGGGCACCGGCTTCCTGATCAGCGACGACGGCTACCTGTTGACCAATCACCACGTGATCGCCAATGCGGACGAGGTGCGTGTGCGCTTGCACGATCAGCGCCAGTACGACGCGGAGGTGGTCGGCAGCGACGAGCAGTCCGACGTGGCCGTGCTCAAGATCAACGCGGACGACCTGACCGTGCTGCGCCCCGGCGATGCCGGCCGCGTGCGTGCCGGCCAGTGGGCGGTGGCGATCGGATCGCCGTTCGGCCTGGAGCAGTCGGTCACCGCCGGCATCGTCAGCGCGGTCGGCCGATCCAACCGCTATGCGAACCAGCAGTACGTGCCGTTCATCCAGACCGACGTGGCGATCAACCGCGGCAACTCGGGCGGTCCGCTGCTCAACACCCGCGGCGAGGTCATCGGCATCAACTCGCAGATCTTCAGCAACAGCGGCGGCTACCAGGGCGTCAGCTTCGCCATCCCGATCGATATCGCCATGAACGTGGCCGAACAGATCAAGGACACCGGCAGCGTGCAGCGCGGCCTGGTGGGCGTGAACGTGGAGCCGGTGAGCAGGGAGGCGATGGCCGGCTTCGATCTGCCCGATACCCGCGGTGCGCTGGTAATCGGCGTGCAGCCGGGCAGTCCGGCCGAGGACGCCGGGATCGAGATCGGCGACGTGATCCGCGGCGTCGATGGCACGGCCATTGTCCAGGCCAGCGACCTGCCGCCGATCGTGGGCAACATGGCGCCGGGCACAAAGGTGCGCCTGGAAGTGTTCCGCGAAGGCCGGACGCGCAACTTCACCGTGACCCTGGCCGCGCTGGATGATGCTGCCTCGGCTGCCGCCGCTTCCGGCCCCGCACGTGGACAGGATGGGCGTGCGGACGCGACCGCATCCAGCAACCCGCTGGGGCTGGTGGCCAGTGACCTCACCGAGGCCCAGCGCCGTCAGGCGGGCCTGGCGGACGGCGAGGGCGTGCGCATCGTGCGGGTGGAAGGCTTGGCCGCGCGCAGCGCCGGCATCCAGCCCGGCGATGTGATCTCGCGGGTTGGCCGCACCGCGATTGGCAGCGTTCAGGACCTGGAGCGCCAGCTGCGTGACGTCAAACCCGGGCAGACGGTGATGCTGCTGCGCCATCGCGGCGGCGGCGCCGAGTTCGTGGCGGTGACCCTGCGCGACGCCGACGGCTGAACCCCGGTCTGGCGCTTCGGCGCCACGCTGTAACCAGCGCCCGTTCCTGTTGCAGGGACGGGCGCTTTGCTATGCGATAATGCTTCGTTTCCCCCGCCACCTCGCGACAGTGACGCCTGCCCAATGAGTGATCCGATGCGGAACATCCGCAACTTTTCCATCATCGCCCACGTTGACCATGGCAAGTCGACTCTGGCCGACCGCATCATCCAGCTGTGTGGAGGATTGACTGCGCGCGAGATGGAACAGCAGGTACTCGACAACAATCCGATCGAACGCGAGCGCGGCATCACCATCAAGGCCCAGTCCGTATCCGTGCCGTACACGGCCAAGGATGGACAGACCTACCACCTGAACTTCATCGACACCCCCGGGCACGTGGACTTCAGCTATGAGGTCAGCCGCTCGCTGGCGGCCTGTGAAGGCGCGCTGCTGGTGGTCGATGCGGCCCAGGGTGTGGAAGCCCAGTCGGTGGCCAACTGCTACACCGCGGTCGAGCAGGGCCTGGAAGTGATTCCGGTGCTGAACAAGATCGACCTGCCCACGGCCGATCCGGAGCGGGCCAAGGAAGAGATCGAGGCGGTGATCGGCATCGACGCCTCCGACGCGATCGCGGTCAGCGCAAAGACCGGCTTGAACATTGAAGACGTGCTGGAAGCCATCGTCACCCGCATTCCGGCGCCCCAGCGTGGCGATACCGACAAGCTGCAGGCGCTGATCATCGATTCCTGGTTCGACAACTACCTGGGCGTGGTGTCGCTGGTGCGGGTGGTGCAGGGCGAGATCAGGAGCGGCGACAAGCTGCGGGTGATGTCCACCGGACGCAGCCATCAGGTGGACGGCGTGGGCGTGTTCACCCCCAAGCGCAAGGTCACCGGCAAGCTGTCGGCGGGCGAGGTGGGCTGGGTCACGGCCAGCATCAAGGATGTGCACGGCGCTCCCGTCGGCGACACTCTGACCCAGGCCGGTGATCCGGCCGAAAAGCCGCTGCCGGGTTTCCAGGAAATGCAGCCGCGGGTGTTCGCCGGACTGTTTCCAGTCGACGCCGATGACTATCCGGACCTGCGCGAGGCGCTGGACAAGCTGCGCCTGAACGACGCGGCCCTGCGCTTTGAGCCCGAGAGTTCCGAAGCGATGGGCTTCGGCTTCCGCTGCGGCTTCCTGGGCATGCTGCACATGGAAATCGTGCAGGAGCGGCTGGAGCGCGAATACGACCTGAACCTGATCACCACCGCGCCCACGGTGATCTACGAGGTGCTCAAGGTCGACGGCGAGGTGCTGCCGCTGGACAACCCGGCCGATCTGCCGCCGTCCAACCTGGTAGAAGAGGTTCGCGAGCCGATCATCCGCGCCAACATCCTCACCCCGCCCGACTACGTCGGCTCGGTGATCACCCTGTGCGAAGAGAAGCGCGGTAGCCAGATCGGCATCCAGTACCTGGGCAGCCAGGTGCAGGTGAGCTACGAGCTGCCGATGGCCGAGGTGGTGCTGGACTTCTTCGACCGGCTCAAATCGGTCAGTCGCGGGTATGCATCGCTCGATTACCACTTCCTTCGTTTTGACCCGGGTCCGTTCGTGCGCGTGGACGTCCTGATCAACGGCGACAAGGTGGATGCGCTGTCGCTTATCGTCCACCGCAGCCACGCCGACCGGCGCGGCCGGGACCTGACCGAGAAGATGAAGGAATTGATCCCGCGCCAGCAGTTTGACGTGGCGATCCAGGCCGCGATCGGTTCGCAGGTCATCGCCCGCACCACGGTCAAAGCGCTGCGCAAGAACGTGCTGGCCAAGTGCTATGGTGGCGACATTTCACGCAAGAAGAAGCTTCTGGAAAAACAGAAGGCAGGCAAGAAGCGGATGAAGCAGGTGGGCAGTGTGGAGATCCCGCAGGAGGCCTTCCTGGCCGTGCTCAACACCGGCCGCGATTCGTGATTGCTCCCAAGGAGCTCCAATGAAATGGTTTGAAATCGGCCTGGTTGTACTGACCTTCACAACCGGCATCATCTGGCTGCTGGACAAGCTGGTATTCGCCAAGCGGCGCGCGGCGAAAGCGGGGCTCCTGGAAGAGAGGGAGCCGATCGCGGTCGATTACTCCAAGGCGTTCTTCCCGGTGCTGATCGTGGTGCTGATCCTGCGCAGCTTCGTGGCCGAGCCGTTCCGCATTCCGTCCAGCTCGATGATGCCGACCCTGCTGATCGGCGATTTCATCCTGGTCAACAAGTTTTCCTACGGGCTGCGCCTGCCGATCAACAACAAGAAAGTGATCGCGATTGGCGAGCCCAAGCGCGGTGACGTGGTGGTATTCCGACCGCCTCACCAGCCCGAGCAGGACTGGATCAAGCGCGTGATCGGTATTCCGGGCGACACGATCGACTACGTGGACAACACCGTTTATGTGAACGGAACCGCCTTCGAATACGTGCCGGTCGGTGATTACCAGGGGCGTGGCCGTGGGCGCGATATGAACGGCGCGCAGCTGCTGGAGGAAACGGTCTCTGGCCGCGGGCGCAGCCACCAGGTGCTGGAAACCACCCTGCCGATCGCCGATCCGGCCGAGCGCGGCCCGTGGACGGTGCCCGAGGGTCACTATTTCGTGATGGGCGACAACCGCGACAGGAGCGATGACAGCCGCTTCTGGGGTACGCTTCCCGAGAGCCAGCTGCGCGGTAAAGCGTTCCTGATCTGGATGAACTGGGACGGCGATGCCGGGGGTGTCGGCTTCGATCGGATCGGTAACCGGATTCCGTGACAGCGCAAGGCAGCAACGCTTTCCTGGGGAGAGGAACAATGAAGCGCAAACAAAAGGGCATGACCCTGCTCGGGTTCGTGATCGTGTTGTCCGTGGTGGGCTTTTTCGCCTACGTGGCCATGCGGCTGTTCCCGATGTATTCGGAGTATTACAGCGTGCGTTCGGCGATGAAGGGGCTGGCCAACGAGCCGGGCATCGCCACCCAGGATCCGGCCAGGATCCACGACCTGTTTTTCCGCCGGCTGTACATCAGCTATTCGGAAAACGTGAAGAAAGAGCACGTGAAGCTCCGTCGGGTCGATAACGGCTGGGAAATGAACGTCGAGTACGAAGTGCGTCGTCCGCTGGTCGGCAACCTCGATGTGGTGGGCAAGTTCAATTCAGTGCAGATGCTGACGCGTGCCGGCAGCATCGATTGATTTCGCCGGACACCGCTTCAATGACCAGGGCCTGCTTTCGCAGGCCCTGACGCATCGCAGTGCCGGGGCGCCGCACAACGAGCGCCTGGAATTCCTCGGCGATGCGCTGCTGGGCCTGATCGCTGCCGAAGCGCTGTACCAGCGCTGGCCTCGGGCCGATGAAGGCGCCATGACCCGCGCCCGCGCCGAACTCGTACGCGAATCCACCCTGGCCAAAATCGCACGCAGGCTCGACCTGGGGCCGCGCCTGGTGCTGGGCCCCGGCGAGATGAAATCCGGTGGTCATCGCCGCGATTCGATCCTTTCCGACGCGCTGGAAGCGGTGATCGCCGCGATCTACCTGGATGCCGGGATGGACGCCTGCCGCGCCGTGGTGCTGGGCTGGCTGGAACCCGAACTCGGGGCGCTGGCGATGGGCAAGGTGGAAAAGGACCCCAAGACCAGGCTGCAGGAGTGGCTGCAGGGGCGACAGCATCCGCTGCCCAGCTACGAACTGCTTGGTGAATCCGGATCCGACCACGACAGGACCTTTCTCGTGCGCTGCAGCACAACGCAGCCGGCGGCCACTGCCGAGGGCGAGGGTGGCTCGCGTCGCGCGGCTGAACAGCAGGCCGCAGAAAATGTGCTCGCCCAGCTCGAGACCCGTCCTACAATGGGCGCATGACAAATCCAGCCCCCCATCGTGCCGGCCACGTGGCCGTGATCGGCCGCCCCAACGTCGGCAAATCCACCCTGGTCAACGCCCTGGTAGGGGCCAAGATCAGCATCGTCTCCAACCGCCCGCAGACCACCCGCCACCGGATGCTTGGCATTGCCACCTTCCCGGCCGGCCAGCTGGTGCTCGTGGACACGCCCGGGCTGCACCGCGACCACGGCAAATCCACCGCCAGCGCCATGCACCGCTGGATGAATCGTTCCGCGCGCGGAGCGCTGGAGGGCGTGGACGCCGCGATGCTGGTGGTGCACGCAGGCCGCTGGGAAGACGAGGACAGCGCGGCCTATGACACCCTGCGCCAGGCCGGCGTGCCGGTCATGCTGGTGGTGAACCAGGTCGACCGGATCCAGGACAAGGCGTCGCTGCTGCCGTACCTGGCCAAAGTCAACGAAGGGCGCGAGTTCTCCAGTGTGCATCCGGTCTCCGCGCTCAAACGCAAGGGGCTGGACGGACTGGTGGACAGTGCCCTTGCGCTGCTGCCAGAGCAGCCGGCGCTCTACGGTGAAGATGAAATCACCGACCGGAGCCAGCGCTTCCTGGCGGCGGAGCTGTTGCGCGAGCAGTTGATGCGCCAGCTGGGCGCTGAACTGCCCTATGCCACCACGGTGGAGCTTGAGTCCTTCGTCGAGGAGCCCTCGCCCAAGGGCGGCGTGCTGCTGCGCATTGGCGCGGTGATCTGGGTGGAGCGCGAAGGCCAGAAGGCGATCGTGATCGGCAAGGGCGGCGAGCGTCTGCGCGAGATCGGAACCCGGGCGCGCGAGCACATGGAGCGCCTGTTCGGCTCCAGGGTATTCCTGCAGACCTGGGTGCGGGTACGCCAGGGCTGGTCCGACGACGAGGCGGCGCTGCGGGCGTTCGGTTACGAGGAGCCGTAATTGCGCTACCTCGCCGAGCCCGCCTACGTGTTGCATGCGCGGCGCTGGCGGGAGACCAGCCTGATGGTCGAAGTGTTGAGCGCGAACCACGGCAGGCTGGGGCTGGTGGCGCGCGGGGTGACCGGGCCGAAGCGCCAGGCCCTGCGGGCAGCGCTGCAGCCGCTGCAATACATCAGGGTGAACGCCACCCAGCGCGGCGAGCTGGCGTGGCTCAATTCCGCCGAACAGATTGACAGCGCGCCGATGCTGGTCGGCGAGGCCAGCATGGCGGGTTTCTATCTGGGCGAACTGCTGCTGCGGCTGGTGCCGCGGCAGGATCCGCAGCCGCAGGTGTATGCGCTGTACGGACAGGTGCGCGAACGCCTGCGACAGCTTGAACCACTCGCATGGACGCTGCGCCGTTTCGAACGCGACCTGCTGGAAGCGCTTGGAGTCGGATTCGACTTCAGCGTGGATGCCGAGGGCGCCCCGCTGGATCCGGCAGGTCGCTACCGGGTTGAGCCCGAGGTCGGACTGTGGCGGGTGCGCGATCAGCGCGCCGGTGAGCGCAGCGATGCATCCGGGCGCGGCCTGCTGGCGCTGGCGGCCGATACGCTGCCCGAACGGGAAGACATGCCGGGCCTGCGTCGCGCGCTGCGCGAAACGCTCACCCACCACCTGGGTGGGCGCGGGCTCAAATCCTGGGAGCTGATGGGAGAGCTGGGGCGGATCAGCAGGCAGTGACTTCCGCCGCCTCGATGAAAGTCTGCAGGCGAGTGGGACAGTGGGGCGCGTCACGCAGCGCCTGCCCGGCAGCGTCCAGGCGCGCGGCGCCAACGAAACCGCAGCTGGCACGGAGCCTGTGCAGGGTGTCGTGCATGGCAGCGTGGTTGCCGGCCTGGGCCGCGGCCATGATCGCGTCGCGGGCGGGGGGCAGTTCGGCCAGAAACAGTCCGCGCAGGGCATCGACGTTGTCGCGGCTGCCGCCGAGTGCGGCGATCGCCGCCGCGTCGTCCCATACCGGCAGCTCGGTGGACCCGTAGCCGGCTGCGCTCTCGCCGATGGGCAGCGGTGCAGGAGCCTGGGCCAGCGCGGCGCTGACGGCCTGGCGCCATGCGCCGGCACTCAGGGGTTTGACCACCACGTTGGTAAAGCCCTGGGCCAATAAACGTTCGCGTTCCCCGGTCTCGACCGCGGCGGTATGGACCAGGGCCGGCGTGGACAGGCCGCGACTGCGCAGCTCGGCCAGCAGCCCGCCACCGGTACCGTCAGGCAGGTTGGCGTCGAACAGCCACAGGGCGTGACTGCCATCTGCGGCGAGCTCCCGGCCCTGAGCGATGGTTTGCGCGATGTCGATTTCCACGGGCAGTTCCGCCAGCGCGGTGGCCAGGAACATCCGGCTCGTGGGCTCATCCTCAAGCAGCAGCAGTCTCGGCTTCATTGTCCGCACCCGTTCCCTCGGTATGCTCGCAGCATGGTGCGTTGCATCCTACTACTGCTGGGAACAATCCTGCTGGCATGGGCGCCATCGGGGCAGGCGCGCGTGTTGGAAGCGCGGATCGATCGCATCGACAGTCCGGTCGCGGTGCTCGAGCAGGTGACCGCAAGGCTGGAGTGGCCGGAGCGGTCCGAACAGGGCCGGCTGCGCCTGACCGTGGGCCATGTGGCGGCAGCGGATCTGGGCTACGCGTTTCAGGACCTCACCTGGGAGTGTCCGTTGCAGCGGGACGCCAGCGGACAGGGCGGTTGGCTCTGTGAAGGCGTGCTTCGATCAGGGCCAGGGCCGGGTATGCGCCTGGCGGTGGACCTGGGTGCGACCGGGATCCATGCCGCGCTGGGCGCGGGTGATTCACGGATCGACCTGGCCCATGACACGCGTACCCCTGACCTGACCCGGATCGAGCTGGCCCGGGTGCCGTTGGCTTGGGCCCAGGCGCTGGTGGCGCAGGCGTGGGAGGCTGCGCAACTGGGTGCGGGCAGCCTGGATGGCAGCATGCGGATCAGCGCGCCGACCGGCGGGACGCTGGGGCTGGATGCGCAGCTGCGATTTGCCCAGGGCGCGTTCGAAACGGCCGATGCCAGCGCTGCCGGGGAAGGATTGGAGGCGCGGGTGGAAGTGGGCTTCCGCAGCCCCGGGGGCCGCAATCTCGTGGTGGTGGACGGTGAGCTGGGCGGCGGCGCACTGCTGTTTGGGAATGCGTTCATCGACTTGCCGGACACACCGGTGCCGTTGCGGGTGGCCGCGGCGCGGGAAGCGCCCTCATCCGGCTGGACGCTGGAGCGATTCAGCTGGCAGGACGGTACGACCCTGGCAGCGCATGGCTCGGCGGAATTCACGCCCGATGCCGGCCTGAAGACATTGGATGTGGAGCTGGTCAGCGACGACACGACCCTGCTGCCGGCGCGCTACCTGTCCGGCTGGCTCGCGTTGGCGGGCCTGGCCGATCTGCAGATGACCGGTGGGCTGGATGCGCGCGTTGGCCTGGACCCGCAGGGCGTCCGGCACGGCCGTCTGCGACTGGATGATCTGGATCTGCTGGGGCAGGGTGGCCGGTTTGCATTCGAGGGCCTGGATGGCGAAGTCGCACTGCCGTCTGGCACCCCCGCAGACAGCATGCTGCAGTGGCGTACGGCCGCGGTGAGTGGGCTGACGTTCGGACCAGCGCAGCTTGCGCTGCAGGGGCTCGACGGAGAGCTTCGCCTGCGCGAGGCGGCCAGGGTGGAACTGCTGGGCGGAAAGGTGGTGTTGGATCCGCTGTCCCTGCGCCTGCCGGTGGCGGGGCAGCGATTACGGCTGGATTTCGCCCTGGCAGTGGAGGATGTCGAGGTCGAGCAGCTTTCGGCCGCTTTCGGCTGGCCGGCCTTTGGCGGCAGGTTGAGCGGCCGGATCCCGACCGGGCGCTATGAGAATGAGCGGCTGGAGTTCGAAGGTGGACTGTCTGTCGATGTGTTCGACGGCCGGATCGACGTGGGCTCGCTGTCCATGGACCGGCCTTTCGGCGTCGCACCAACCCTGTCGGCGGACCTGAAACTGCATGAGCTGGATCTGTTTGCGATCACCGAGGTGTTCGATATGGGCCACATCACCGGTCGGCTGTCGGGCCACATGGACGGTCTGCGGCTGGTGGACTGGCAGCTGTCCGCGTTTGATGCCGAGCTGGGCACGGTGCCCCGGCGCGGCGTACGCCAGCGGATCAGCCAGCGGGCGGTGCAGAACATTTCCAGCGTGGGCAACGGCTCGCTGATGGGCGGCCTGCAGGGGCAGCTGATCGGGTTCTTCGATGACTTCGGCTATTCGCGCATCGGTCTCAGCTGCCGTCTGGCCAACGGGGTCTGCCGGATGGGCGGCCTGCGTTCAGCGGGCAACACATTTACTATCGTTCAAGGTGCCGGCATCCCGCGGCTGCAGGTGGTCGGCCACAACCGCAACGTTGACTGGCAGACGCTGGTGGAACGGGTTGCGGCGGTGATCGGCGGCGACGTGACGCCGGTGGTGGATTGACGCGGGCATTGATGCCCGCATCCTGGAATCGAATGGAGATGGATCAATGAAACGCTGGCTGGGTTCGGGTTTTGCCGCAGTGCTGTTGTTGACGGCCTGCGTGACCATCAACGTGCATTTTCCGGCGGTGGAGGCGCGCGAAGCGGCCCGCGAATTCGTTGATGACGTGATCGGACGCCCGGCTGAGGTTCCGGCCGATGACGACCTGCTGTTCCCCGACGGGCAGGGCGGTATGGCCCTGGCGCCGGTTCGGTTCGACCCGCTGGCATTGCTTGGCATTGGCACCGCACACGCGCAGAGTCCGGATATCACCGTCAGCACGCCGGCGATCGACGCGATCCGGGCGCGCATGCGCGACCGGTTCCGCAACACCCTGCGGCCACATTTCGACAGCGGTGCGCTGGGTTTTGGCAACGATGGTTCGGTCCAGGTGCGCGATGCTGGTGCGATCCCGCTGTCTGCGCGGGTGGCGGCAAACCAGGCGGTGGCGGAACAGAACCGTGATGCGCGTGCCGTGTACCGGGAAATCGCGGTCGCCAACGGCCGGCCGGAGTGGGAAGGACAGATCCGCGGTGTGTTTGCGCGGCAGTGGATCGAGCGCGCGCGGGCCGGGTGGTGGTACCAGGATTCAGGCGGAAGCTGGCGGCAGAAATGACCGGCTGCATGCGTCCGGCCCGACAGCGACACGGTGCTGGGTGAGACAATAGCGGGCCTTCCTTTATCCAAGTGACGCAGTGGCCCGCATAGACCAGACGCCGTTTGAAATCGAAATCATGGAGTTGGGCCACGACGGCCGTGGCGTAGCCCGTCGTGACAACGGCCGGACCGTGCTGGTCGCAGGCGCACTGCCGGGCGAGCGCGTGCTGGCGAAGCAGACGCGGCGCACGCGCGAGGCGGATCTGGCGACCACCGTGGAGGTGCTGCACGCTTCTCCCGACCGCGTAGAGCCGCGCTGCCCACATTTCGGCGTCTGTGGGGGCTGCGTGTTGCAGCACCTGGATGGAGCCCAGCAGATCCTGGTCAAGCAGGCCCGCCTGCTGGAGCAGTTCGGCGAGTCCGGCGTGACCCCGGAGACCGTGCTGGAGCCGCTGGTCGACGCGGCCTGGGGCTACCGCCGCAAAGGTCGGCTGTCCGTGCGCCGGGTGCGGAAGAAGGACAAGACCCTGGTCGGTTTCCGCGAACTGGATCCACGTTTCGTTGCCGATCTTGCCGAGTGCCATACCGCCATCCCGCAGGTGGGTATGAGGATCGCCGCGCTGTCGGTGCTGATCGAATCGCTGCAAGCGCGGCAGGTGATCCCGCAGGTCGAATTCATCGCCGGTGATGCGGCCGTCGCGCTGATCATCCGCCATATGGAGCCGCTGGTTGCGGACGACCTGACGGCATTGGAAGCGTTCGGCCGCGAGCACGATCTGGCCATCTTCCTGCAGCCGGGCGGCGTGGATTCCGTGCACCCGCTGTGGCCTGCGGTACCGCCGGAGCTGTCGTTCCGGCTGGAGCCCTGGGATGTGGAGCTTGGCTTCCAGCCGTTGGATTTCATCCAGGTCAACGCCGGGCTCAATCAGAAAATGATCGCGCTGGCGCTCGAGCTGCTGGACGTGGGGCCGGGGCAGCGCGTGCTGGATCTGTTCTGCGGCCTGGGCAACTTCACCCTGCCGCTGGCGCGCACCGCGGCCGAGGTGGTGGGCGTTGAGGGAGATCCCGGGCTGGTGGCGCGGGCACGCGCCAATGCGCAGCGCAACGGGCTGGGACACGTACAGTTCCATGCCGCCGATCTCACCCAGGACCAGAGCGCAGCCGAGTGGATGGTGCAGGGCTTTGACCGCCTGCTGCTGGATCCGCCGCGATCGGGCGCGATCGACGTGCTGAAGCAGCTGCCGCTGGAGCGCTTCGGGCGAATCGTCTACGTGAGCTGCCACCCCGATACGCTGGCCCGCGATGCCGCCTATCTGGTCAACGAGCGCGGCTGGAAGCTGCGCAAAGCCGGGGTGATGGACATGTTCCCGCATACGGCGCATGTGGAATCGATCGCAATGTTCGAGCGGGGTTGAGGAGTCCGCATGGCCATTGAAATCGAACGCAAGTTCCTGGTGACCGGCAGCGGGTGGCGCGAGGCCGCGGAGCGGTCCGAGGCTATGGCGCAGGGGTATCTCAACCAGGTCGACAAGCTGGCGGGCGGCGATCTGGCCAGCGTGCGGGTGCGTCTGGAAGGGCCGCGCGCGGCGCTCAACATCAAGTCCTGCGAAGCCGGGCGCAGCCGCCAGGAGTTCGAATACCCGCTGCCGGTCGATGATGCGCGCGCGCTGCTGGCGCTGTGCACCGGCGGCAAGGTGCAGAAGCAGCGCCACTATGTCCGCCACGGCGCCCATCTGTGGGAGGTGGACGAGTTCGAAGGTGACAATGCCGGGCTGGTGGTGGCGGAAATCGAGCTGGGCGGGGTGGATGAAGAGTTCCAGCGACCCGACTGGCTGGGTGCCGAGGTCACCGACTTCCATCGCTATTACAACATCGCCCTGTCCAAGCGTCCTTTCACTGCATGGAGCGACGCGGAGAGGCAGGGCCCCGAGGAGGATGGCGATGCGCGTTGATGTCTGGTCGGACCTGGTGTGCCCGTTCTGCTGGATCGGTATTACCCACTTCCGCCGCGGCCTGGCACTGCTGGGCAGTGACGCACCGAAGGTGGAGCTGCGCTGGCGGGCCTTCATGCTTGATCCTGACGCGGATGCGACGCCCGTGCCGTTGGCCGAGGCCTATGCACAGAAGTTTGGTGGCGAAGATCAGGCCAGGGCCATGTTCGAACGGGTGGAATCCGCCGGCCGCGAAGCCGGTCTGCCGATCGACCTCGGCCGGGGACAGGTGCGTGTCACGACCCTCCCTGCGCACCGGTTGATGTGGCTGGCGCGCCAGCAGCAGGTCGATGTCGACGCCGTTGCCGACGCCCTGTTCCACGCCCATTTTGCCGAAGGCCTCAGCCTTGCCGATCCTGCCACCCTGGTGAGGGCCGGAGCTGCGGGCGGGCTGGCGGAAGAATCCGTCCACGCCCTGCTGGCAGGAGCCGACGGCGAGCAGGACGTCCGCAACGACATGGGCCAGGCCCGGCAGATCGGCATTTCCGCAGTGCCTTTTTTCGTGCTGGACGGTCGGCTTGCCGTGCGCGGCGCGCAGCCGCCCGAAGCGTTCGCCGATGCCATCCGTCAGGCCCTGGCCCTGCCGCCGCCATCCCATCTGACACAATGACCACAGTGATGCCGCACCGGTATCAACGGAGGAAAACCGCATGCTCGTGATCGGCGTTGCCGGCACCGAATTGACCCCGGCAGAGCGCGAGTGGCTGCAGCATGACGCCTGCGCCGGCGTGATCCTGTTCACCCGCAATTTCGCCTCGCGCGCGCAGGTGGCCGACCTGGCCGCCGCGATCCGCGAGGCCGCTCCGCGCCCGCAGCTGGTCTGCGTGGATCAGGAGGGCGGCCGGGTGCAGCGCTTTCGCGAGGGCTATAGCGCGCTGCCCCCGCTTGAAGTCTTCGGCAGGCAATACGCCACCGATCCGCAGGCGGCACTGAGGGCAGCACGCGAGCATGCCTGGCTGATGGCCGGCGAGATCCTCGCCACCGGCGTGGACCTGAGCTTCGCACCGGTGGTTGATCTTGGTCGCGGCAACCTGGCCATCGGCGACCGCGCCTTCCACGAACGTCCGGAAGTGGTGGCCGAACTCACCCGTGCCTATGTCGAAGGCATGCACGCCGCCGGCATGGCCGCCACGCTGAAACACTTCCCGGGCCATGGGTCGGTGCGGGAAGACACCCACTTCGACCACGCCATCGATGACCGGCCGCTGGAAGTCATCCGTGCCGAGGATCTGGTGCCGTTCGCCGCCGGTATCCAGGCCGGTGCCGACGCGGTGATGCTGGCCCACGTGGTCTATCCGCAGGTCGCGCCGGAGCCCGCGGGCTACTCCCCGCGCTGGATCAACGGCATCCTGCGTGAGGACGTGTCCAAGGGTGGCCTGGGCTTCCGCGGCGTGGTGTTCTCCGACGACATCGGCATGGCTGCCGCCCACGGCGTAGGCGGAATCAAGGCCCGGGTGGATGCGCACCTGGACGCCGGTTGCGACGTGGTGCTGGTCTGCCACCCGGAGCTGGTGCCCGAATCGCTGGCGGCGGTGGAAGGCCGCAGCCTCAACACCATGGCGCTTGCCGGACTGATCGGGCGCGGCGCGCTGGGCTGGGACGGATTGATCGCCGATGCGCGTTACACCGATGCGCAGGACATGCTGACAGCACACGGGAGAAGCGTGGCATGAGCACCAAACAGTTGGCCGATGTGCTGCGCGATGCAGACCTGCTTTTCGACCAGCAGGCGCTGGACGACGCGATCGGCGAAATGGCCGATGAGATCGTGGTCGATTACGCCGATGACGAGGTCCCGCCGCTGTTCATTACCGTAATGAAGGGCGGGCTGCATTTCGCGGCCAAGCTCTCATTCGCGCTTGGCGAGCGTGGGCTGGATGTGGAGTTCGATTACCTGCATGCCACCCGCTATCGCGGCCGCACCTCCGGGTCGGGCCTTGCCTGGCTGCACCGGCCAGAGACGCCGATGCGCGGACGCCGGGTACTGCTGGTCGATGACATCCTCGACGAGGGCCACACCCTGCAGGCCGTGCAGCGCTGGTGCGAGGACCAGAATGCCGGGGATGTACGCATCGCCGTGCTCACCGACAAGGTGCATGACCGGCGGGTTGAAGGCGTGGAAGCGGACTACTGCGGCGTGGAATTGCCGGACCGCTACGTCTTCGGGTATGGCATGGATTATCAGGAGCAGGGGCGCAACCTGCCCGCGATCTACGCCGTGGCCGAGTGAGCGACATGACGGACAAGGCGCCCGTGCTGGCGGTGATCGGTGGCACCGGCCTTTATCGGCTGGACGGTCTGGAAGATGTGCGCACCGTGCAGCCGCACACGCCCTACGGCGAGCCGTCGGGGCCGGTGCGCATCGGCACGATCGACGGGCAGCAGGTCGTTTTCCTGGCCAGGCACGGCGAGGAGCATTCGGTCCCGCCGCATCGCATCAACTACCGGGCCAACCTGGCCGCGCTGCACGCCCTGGGCGCCCGGCGCGTGCTTGCGCTCAACACCGTAGGCGGGATCGGTGACGCGTACGGGCCGCGGGTGCTTGCCTGTCCGGACCAGATCATCGATTACACCTGGGGCAGGATCTCGACCCTGTGCGAAGAGCCCGGCACCGAGGTGCTGCACGTCGACTTCGGCGATCCGTATACGCCCGCCCTGCGGGAGAACGTAATGCAGGCGGCCCATCAAGCTGGCGTGCAGATGGTGGATGGTGGCTGTTACGGCGCCACCCAGGGACCGAGGCTTGAAACGAAAGCCGAGATCGAGCGCATGCGCCGCGATGGCTGTGACCTGGTGGGCATGACAGGCATGCCGGAAGCCGCACTGGCACGCGAACTGGGGCTGGATTACGCCAGTATCGCCATCGTTGCGAACTGGGCCGCCGGTTGCGGAGGTTCCGTGGACGAGATCACGCTTCAGGAGGTACTGGATAACGTGGAGGTCGCTTCGTCCTGCCTTCCGGATCTGCTGCGCGAGCTGTTGAAACAACATAGACGTTGATGTTGTCAACGTTGCTTTGCATACTCGGCTGGCGCGGCAGTGGGAAACGCGCGCGCATTCGTAATCCAGACGAGGTGGAAAGTTCATGCAATACGGCACAGTGAAGTGGTTCAACGACGCCAAGGGATTTGGCTTCATCGCTCCGGAAGATGGAAGCTCGGACGTGTTCGTCCACTACAGCGCCATCTCCTCCGATGGCTTCCGCAGCCTGCAGGAAGGCCAGCGCGTCAGCTATGAAGTCACCCAGGGCCCGAAAGGCGCCCAGGCCTCGGCGGTGACGCCGGTCGCTTGACCGGACCGCTTTCAGGTCACCTGGAACCCCGCATCCGTGCGGGGTTCTTTTTTGCTCAGAGCCAATCCTGCAGCGAGATGCCCAGGCCGATGTAGGTGGCCCTGTGGTTGTAGTCGATCATGCTTTCTCCATAGCCATTGAATACCTGCACGTGGCCGCGGAACGCGCGATGGATCGGGAAGCCCCAGTCGAACTGCAGCGCCCCGTGTGAGCGGTCGCCGCCGCGCAGTGAATGGCGTGCCATCAGCGTGTAGCGGTGACCACCCCGCGCATGGGTCAGCGTCAGGTCGCCGCGGCCCATGTAATCGGCCATGTCCGGGTTGTCGTCGTCGCTGCCATCGGAGATGCGTATCCACGGGCGAACCATCAGGGCCCAGTCCTCGCGGTCGAAGCCGAAGTTGAACATCACCCGGTTCCAGCTGCGGGACAGCGGGTCACCGCGACCATTGGACTGATGGTTGATGCCCACCGCCGCCATCCGTCCGCGCCAGCCGCCGGGCAGGCCATAGCCGTTGCGGAACACCAGCAGCGCCTCGGGCTCGTAGTTGGTCTCGCGGAACGGGCGCGACTGCTCGCTGTCGTAGACCTGCCAACGCGAGCTCTGGGTGTAGCCCAGCCACAGGTCGCCGTTGTTGCCGAAGATGTTTTCCAGCGCCTTGGTCTTGAAGCTGATCTGGAACTTGGCTTCCAGGCTGTCCAGATCCTGCGGGTCGGTGACCGTGTTTTCCGGGTTGGGTGATTGCGGTGTTGGATTGGTGCTGCTGGTCCAGAACGCAGGCAGCAGGTACACCGGCTTGTAGGCACGGAAGTTGAACAGTCCAAGCTTTGAACCTGCAGCCAGCTCCCAGCGCGTATCCAGCAACGAGCCCTGGCCCACGTTGGCGATCGCCTCGGCGCGTGGGTCGCTGCTGTCGTAGACGAACATGCTGTCGATCGCCTGGCGCGCGCGTTCGCGACGGGTCGCGTTGGATTCGGCAACGCCGGCCTCGGGCGCCTGCACCTGCTGCGCCTCTGCGGCAGCGTCCGCCGCCGCGTCTGCCAGGGCCACGCTGGGTGCCTGCCTGTTGGCGAACGTGTCATAGCAGGCCAGGCGCAAGGCATCGGTGCCGATCGCTGCGCAGGCCTCCAGGCTGGAGGGTGCTTCCTGGGCGGATGCAGGTGCGGCCCCAAGGGACAGGCCGATGGCGAGGGTGAGGCCGGAAACGGTTTTCATCGGTGTGGATCCTGAATGCAGAAAATGCGCTACGCCAACAGCCAGACCAGCGCGAAGATGCCGATCATCGCAAAGGAAAGGGTCAGCTTCAGCCCTATCGCGATCACGATGCCCACCCAGGTGCCAACGCCGACCCTGGCTGCCTGGCTGATCCCGTGCCGGTTCACGCTGCGCAGGTGCGCCAGCTCGCCAATGACGGCGCCGACGAATGGGCCTACGAATACGCCGATCAGGCCAAAGAACAGGCCGACAAAGGTACCGATCACAGCCCCGGCGAGCGCCTTGCCACTCGCCCCGACCCTGCGCGCGCCCATGGCGCTGGCCCACAGGTCCACCAGCAGAGAGAGCAGGGTCAGGGCACCCAGCACCACAAGGGTGACGACGCCGACCCGGGTGAATCCGTCGGCCCAGGCGGCCAGCAGCATGCCCGCGTACACCAGCGGTACGCCGGGCAGGGCAGGCAGCACGGCGCCGGCGAGCCCGGCCAGCGCCAGGATCGCCGCGATCACGTACCAGAGGAGAGTCAGATCCATCGCATGGATGGCGTGTCCGTTACTGGGCCCAGGCGCGGCCGTTCTGGATGCGCACGTAGGACCCCTCGCGCAGGCCATCCAGTTCGTCCTGGGTCACCACGGTGCTGCGCCCGTCATCCATACGCACGTGCACGCGATAGACCGCGCCGCCTTCAACGCGGTTCTGGATGGCGTTGCCTGCCACCGCGCCAGCGACCGCACCACCGGCGGTCGCCACGTTGCGCCGGCCGTCGCTGTCGGTATTGCGGCGTGCCAGTTCCTTGCCCGCCACCGCGCCAACCACGCCGCCCAGCACCGGCCCGACCACGTTGGGCGAGTTGGTGGTTCCGGCGCGCTCAATGCGGGTCACCGTGCCGCAGGAGTCACAGGCACGGCTGCCGTAACCGGGGGAGTTTCCGTATCCCGGTCCGTAGCTGCCGGCGGGGGTGGCGCAGCCGGCCAGGGCAAGGGAAGCGGCAACTGCGGCCGCGGCGCTGATGTGGCGGAAATTCATGGCAGGACTCCTCGTCTGTTCGGTCGACTTCGACGATAGGAAGTCGACGGTGAACGCCGCGCCAACCCCGTGCGCCGGGTCGATGACGTGCAGCCGGCATTCAGCACCCGGCCGCGGCATCCTCAGCTGCGGAAATCGCGGTGACAGTCACGGCAGGAGTCCTGCAGCTGCTTGTTGGTGGTCTGCAGGCCAGCGCAGTTCAGCGGTGGCGATTGCAGCGCTGCATCCAGGTTCGCGCGCATGCGGGCGGCATGGCGGACAAAGGGCTCGCGATGGGCCAGGCGCGGGAAGGCCGGCTCCAGGTCCTCCGCCAGTACGCGCAGTGCGCGCAGATGCGGCAGCACATCGGTCGCATTGCAGCGGTTCTCTTCTGCACGCTGGTGCAGCCGGGTCATGTGCCACTCCTGCACGTGCATCACGCTGGAAGCAAAGTGGTCGCTGCGTGCCTGTATCGCCCGGATCACCACCACGGTTGCAAAGATGCCCACCGCCAGGCCAAGTGCGAATACGACCAGATAACGCGTGGCGGCGGACGGCTTCCGGTCGGGCGAAGGCATGGGCAGGTTGGGCATGGAATGGTCCGGATGGTTGGCAGGTCGCCATAGTATGGCCAACGGATGCGACGGATCGCCCGGCAGCACTCTAAAATGTGCGCATGGAATCTGATTGGATGGACCGCTTCGGCGGCATTGACCGCCTCTACGGCAGCGGCACCGTGGCACGCCTCTCGCGAATGCAGGTGGCGGTGGTCGGCCTGGGTGGCGTCGGCTCGTGGGTGGCCGAAGCGCTCGCCCGCAGTGGGGTGGGGCGCCTGGTACTGATCGATGCGGATGATCTGTGCGTGTCCAATACCAATCGCCAGCTGCCGGCGCTGCAGGGTCAGTACGGGCGCGGCAAGGCCGAGGCAATGGCTGAGCGCTGCCTGGCGATCAATCCGTTGGCCACGGTGGAACCAGTTGCCAGCTTCCTGACGCCCGGCAACCTTGACGAGCTGCTTGATCGTGGCCACGACCTGGTCGTGGATGCCTGCGACAGCCTGCGCACCAAGGTGGAAGCCATCGCCTGGTGCCGGCGGCGCAAACTGCCGGTGATCACCGTCGGATCGGCCGGAGGGCGGATCGATCCGACCCTGGTGCGGATCCGGGATCTGTCGCGCACCGAGCACGACGCCATGCTGGCCCTGGTACGGAAAAAATTGCGGGGGGATTTCAACTTCCCGCGCGGCCCCAAACGCTACTTCGGGGTCCCGGCGGTGTACTCGCTGGAAAACGTCCGCTACCAGCAGGGCGATGGCAGCGTGTGCGGCCTGCGTCCGCAGCTCGATCCGGATGCCGCCCTCAAACTGGATTGCGGCACCGGGCTGGGGGCGGCTACCCATCTCACCGGCACGTTTGCATTCGCGGCGGTGGGCAAGGTGCTTGAGATCCTGCTCAGGCCGCCAGCGGAAGCTTGAACAGGCGCCGGGCGTTGGCGGTGGTGGCAGCGGCGATCTCTTCGCGGTCCTGATCGCGCAGCCCGGCGATCACGTCCAGCACGCGCACCAGCAGTGCCGGTTCGTTGCGCCCGCCACGGTTGTCGGCATCGGGCTGGTCCGGCGCGTCGGTTTCCAGCAGCAGCTGATCCAGCGGCATCGTTGCCACCAGCCGCCGCAGCCGACGTGCGCGCTCATAGGTGACCGGGCCGCCCAGACCGATCATGAAACCCAGATCCCACAGTTGGCGGGCCTGTTCCGGACTGCCTGAAAAGCTGTGCACCACCCCGCGCAGGTTTCCCACCCGGCGGATCGCGCCAATGGTGGCGTCCACCGCCCGCCGGGCGTGCACGATCACCGGCAGGTCATGGTCGCGCGCCAATTCCAGCTGGGCGTCGAAGTAGTACTGCTGGGCATCACGGTCCAGTTCTTCGATGAAGTAGTCCAGCCCGCACTCACCCACGGCCACGGGCTGGTCGCGCTCGATCCAGGTCGCCAGTGCGTCAAGGTGCGCGACCTGGTGCTGGTCCAGGAACACGGGATGCAGGCCGTAGGCCGGGTGCAGCCCGGGTGCGCTGGCGCACACCTCGCGCAGCTTGGGCCAGGCATCGGCGTGGGTGGCCGGCACCACCTGCTCGCCGACCCCGGCTGCCTGCGCGCGCTCGATCACGGCTCTGCGATCAGGATCGAATGCGTCTGCGTCCAGGTGGCAGTGGCTGTCGATGAGAAACGTCATGCCGGCTCTCAGCGCTCGCGTGTGGCCTGGCCGTCGATGGGTGGTTGGCTGCCACGGTCGGCGGGGCGTTTGCCGCGCCGCTTCCAGTTGGCCAGCAGCAGGGTCCCCATCCCCAGCAGCAGCTCATCGATCAGTGGGATCGGGTCGGGAATCAGCACGGACAGCGCAAACAGTGTTGCCATGACCATGAACAGTCGCGGGTAGCTGAGGCGGCCGAGCCAGCGCAGCAGTGGGGCCAGCAGCAGGTGACGCATGGCGGAGTTCTCCAATGCGGTTGATGGTGGTCACGCTATCACGCTGTGGTGGGTTCGAAATTCATGCCTGCGTCACTTTCAGCGCTCGCAGCCGTGTGCGGTTCAGGTTGGAAATGGTGGAATCGGACTGCATGCAACGCAGGCGATGTGTCTGCACGAATCACAAGGAGCGCGACATGAAAAACAACACCCTCGCAATCGCTTTGGCATCGCTGCTGGTGGGCGGCGTGGCCGTGGCCGCGTTCCAGAACAACACCCGCGACGAAGTCACGGGCGCCGACCTTGTGGGCAACGATGCAGCCGCCTCCGCGGACGCCATCGACACAGCGGCAGGTATTGATTCGATCCCGGTCTCCGGCCGTCTTGATTACGCCGACGTACTGGACGTGCGTGCGGTAACGGAGCAGCAGGACTTCTATGCCCAGGTGCTGGGCGTTGAGCCGGTGAGCGAAACCACTACCTCCAGTACGCCGCGCCAGGTGTGCCAGGACGTGGTGGTCCAATACGCGGCTCCGACCCGCGACCCCAACCGCGTTGCCGGCACCACGATCGGCGCGGTGGTGGGCGGCGCGCTGGGCAACCAGGTGGGCGGCGGCGATGGACGCAAGCTGGCCACGGTGGGTGGCGCAGTAGGCGGGGCATTTGCGGGCCGCGCCATCCAGGGTCGGCAGCAGGCCAACAACGTACAGACTGTGACGGAGCAGGAATGCCGCACCGTGCAGGACACCTCGCAGTCGTCGCGGGTGGTGGCCTACAACGTGACCTATCGCAACCCCGATGGATCCACCGGCACCATGCGTACCGGCAGCGAGCCGGGCGAGCGCATCAAGCTGGGTACGGAAGAGGTGCCGGTCGCGTGGGACGTCACCTATGACTACGAAGGCGATGAGCGCACGGTGCGCATGCAGCAGCAGCCCGGTGATCGGCTGCCGGTGCTGGATGGGCAGGTGGTGCTGCAGACCGCTGCCGCCAACCAGGGCGACGAAGGGACACGTCAGTAACCGTTTCCTGACGATGGCTGGACAGGACGGGGCTGGAGAAATCCAGCCCCGTTTTGGTGTGCGGGTACCCACCAAAGGCAGGGCCCAAAGGAAGGACGGATCGATACAATGGGCGTTTCCACCAACTTCCAGAGTGCCATGGCCCTGAATCCCCTTGATCTCTACGACGTCCGTTCCCTGCTCACCGACGAAGAGCGTGCGGTCCAGGACACCGTGGCACGCTTCACCGACGAGAAGGTGCTGCCGATCATCGGCGAATGCTTCGACGAGGGGCGTTTCCCGAAGGAGCTGATCCCCGAGATCGCGGGCCTGGGCCTGCTGGGCGCGACCCTGCCGGCCGAGTACGGCGGCTCGGAGCTGGGCGATGTCAGCTACGGCCTGATCTGCCAGGAACTCGAGCGCGGTGATTCCGGCCTGCGCAGCTTCGCCAGCGTGCAGTCCTCGCTGTGCATGTACCCGATCTTCGCCTACGGCACCGAGGAGCAGAAGCAGCGCTGGCTGCCTGACATGGCCGCGGGCAAGGTGATCGGCTGCTTCGGCCTGACCGAAGCCCACGGTGGTTCCGATCCGGCCAGCATGAAGACCCATGCCAGGCGCGACGGCGACGACTGGATCCTCAACGGCTCCAAGATGTGGATCACCAACGGCAACCTGGCCGATATCGCCATCGTCTGGGCGCAGACCGATGACGGCATCCAGGGCTTCGTGGTCGAGAAGGACTTCGCCGGTTACAAGGCGCAGGAGGTCAAGCACAAGATGAGCCTGCGCGCGTCGGTGACCAGCGCGCTGTTCTTTGACGAAGTGCGCGTGCCGGAAGCCAATCGCCTGCCGAACGTGAAAGGCCTGCGCGGCCCGCTGGGCTGCCTGACCCAGGCCCGCTACGGCATCACCTGGGGCCCGATCGGTGCGGCTGTCGCCTGCCTGGACGAGGCGCTGGGATATTCCAAAGAACGCATGCTGTTTGGTCGCCCGGTGGCGGCCACCCAGAGCGCGCAGATCAAGATGGCCGACTGGGCCCGCCGCATCACCGGCGCGCAGCTGCTGAGCCTGCAGCTGGGTCGCCTGAAGGAAGCCGGCAAAATGCAGCCGACCCAGGTGAGCGTGGCCAAGTGGAACAACTGCCGCATGGCGATCGACATCGCCCGCGAAGCCCGCGACCTGCTGGGCGGCGCCGGCATCACCACCGAGCACTCGCCCATCCGCCACGCGCTGAACCTGGAATCGGTGATCACTTACGAGGGCACCGAGACCGTGCACCAGCTGGTGGTTGGCCGCGAGCTGACCGGTATCAACGCGTTCTGATCCGTCGTCGCCGACGCCGGGCCGGCTGGTCCCATCGGGATCAGTCGTTCCGGCGCACGGTGGCGCCTGCCCTACGAGAGAGCACGATGTTCGCAAAGGTTCCCAATCCCATTCCCGCCCGCATGAGGGGCCTCAACCGCGCCGAGATCTGCGACGTGAACTTCCAGGAGTTCGTGCGCGATTGGGAGGGCAGCGCCGCGCGCGCGCCGTCGCCGGACGCTGCGGTGCTGGAGGGCAGCGCCCTTGATGCACGCGGCTTTCGCGAACTGTTCGAGTCGCAGCTGATCAGCCGCCACCTGGACCTGATGGCCCGCGTGCTGCGGGTGCAGAACAAGGTTTTCTACACCATCGGCTCGTCCGGACACGAGGGCAACGCGATGGTCGCGCGGCTGACGCGGCATACCGATCCGGCCTTCCTGCATTATCGCTCCGGCGGCTTCATGGCCGAGCGCTTCCGCAAGCTGCCCGGGATGGACCCGGTAATGGATTCGGCACTGTCGTTCGCCGCGTCCAAGGACGACCCCGCATCCGGCGGACGCCACAAGGTGTGGGGCAGCAAGCCGTTGTGGGTGCTGCCGCAGACTTCCACCATCGCCTCGCACCTGCCCAAGGCCATGGGCACCGCCGTGGCGATCGAACAGGGCCGGCGCATCGGCCACCAGCTGCCGGTGCCCGATGACAGCATCGTGGTGTGCTCGTTCGGCGATGCCTCGAGCAACCACGCGACCGCCCAGACGACGTTCAACGCCGCCGCTTGGACCGCCTACCAGGGCCTGCCGGCACCGGTGCTGTTCGTGTGCGAAGACAATGGCATCGGCATCTCGGTCAAGACGCCGGACGGCTGGATCGCACGCAATTTCCGCGACCGCCCGGACCTGGATTACTTCCACGCCGACGGCTTGGACCTTGCCGAAGGCTATGGGCAGGTGCAGCAGGCGGTGGAGCACTGCCGTCGTACGCGCCGGCCGACGTTCCTGCACCTGCGCACCACGCGGATCATGGGCCACGCCGGTACGGACTTTGAAATCGAATGGCGCAGCATCGAGGAGTTGTGCGGGGTGGAGGCGACCGATCCGCTGCTGCGCTCGGCCGTCATCGCGCTTGAATCGGGCCTGATGTCGAAGGACGAGGTGCTTGATCTCTACGAAGCGACCCGCGCCAAGTGCTTCGCCGCCGCCGAGGATGCCGATAGCAGGCCGCGGCTCGAATCACTTGAAGAGGTGATTGCTCCGCTGGCGCCGTTCACTCCGTCGGCGGTCCAGGCCGAGGCAGGGCGTGCCGATTATGGCGAGCGCCGGCTGCAGGCGTTTGGCAGCGAAGCCAAACTGCCGGAGAATCTGCCGCCCAAGCATCTGGCCATCCAGATCAACCAGGGCCTGCACGACCTGTTCGCCAAGTACCCGGAGAGCCTGCTGTTTGGCGAAGACGTGGCCCGCAAGGGCGGCGTATACACGGTCACCAAGGGGCTGCAGAAGGCGTTCGGGCCGCGCCGGGTATTCAACACCCTGCTGGATGAAACCATCATCCTCGGCCTGGCGCAGGGCTACGCCAACATGGACATGCTGCCGCTGCCCGAGATCCAGTACCTGGCGTACTTCCACAACGCCGGCGACCAGATCCGCGGCGAGGCGGCCAGCCTGCAGTTCTTCTCCAACGGCCAGTACCGCAACCCGATGGTGATGCGGATTGCATCGCTGGGTTACCAGCGCGGTTTCGGCGGGCACTTCCACAACGACAATTCGATTACCGCGCTGCGCGACATCCCGGGCCTGGTGATCGGCTGCCCGAGCCGCGGCGATGATGCGGTCACCATGCTGCGCACCCTGACCGCGCTGGCGAAGGTGGACGGCCGGGTCTGTGCGTTCCTGGAACCGATCGCGCTGTACATGACCAAGGATCTTTACGAGGCAGGAGACGGCGGATGGCTGACGTCTTTCCCGGCCCCGGGCGAGGCGATGGAGTTTGGCGCCGAGCGTGTCTACAACCCGGAAGCCACCGACTGCGTGATCCTGACGTTTGGCAACGGCGTGCCGATGAGCCTGCGCGCTGCCCGCGACATCGAGGCAAAGCGCGGCTGGAAGGTGCGGGTCGTTGATCTGCGCTGGCTGCTGCCGCTCAACGAGGAAGCCATTGCGCGCCACGTAGGCGAATGCGCGCGCACGATCGTGGTCGATGAAGGCCGGCGCAGCGCGGGGATCGGCGAGGGCGTCATTACTGCCATCACCGAAGCCGGGCTCGGGGATCGCCCGCTGCAACGCGTGGTGGGAGCGGACACGTTCACCCCGCTGGCGGGTGCTGCGTTCCTGGTGATTCCGTCCGAAGCCGATATCGTCCAGGCCGCTGACGAGCTTTTGTAGGAACGCGCCACGCGCGCGAAACCGCGTGACGCCTGTCCCCCGGCTGATCGCCGCAACATCGAGGGTCCGGTGGGTCAGCGCCTGTCAGGACTGTCGGCGACATGGACGTCGCCGACAAGCGTACATGGACGTATTCACAGCGTGTCCTGACAGGCGCTGACCCGCCGGACCGCCACCGGCAACCCAATCGTCACGCGGCTTCGCGCGCATGGCGCGCTCCTACAGCGGGGCTTCGAGGTATCTCGGGCCCCGCCTGGTGCTCAGTCGGCGAACTGCACCCGCACTTCAACCCTGCGGTTCGGGGCCAGACAATCGATCACCTGCTGGCCGCCGCGGCCTTCGCATTCAACCACCGGTTCGACCGCTCCGCGTCCGACCGCGGTGATCCGCTCTTCGGCAACGCCATGTCCGATCAGGTAGTCACGCACCGCATTGGCACGCTGGCTGGATACGGTCTGGTTGGCCACCGCGGTTCCCAGCCGGTCGCTGTGTCCGATCACGTGCACGATCTCCACCGGGCGTTCGGCCAGCCTGGTGGCCAGCTCGTCCAGAGCAACCCGGCCTTCGGGCCTCAGGTCTTCGATGCTGGACTTGCCAAAGGCGAACATGCCGTCAGCCGACAGTCGTTCCAGGAACGAGGACGGCAGCGGCTGCGTGTCCTGCACTTCCGGTGCCGGTTCCTGTTCCGGCGTGGTGCTGCAGGCACTCGCCAGTACCACGCAGCCAGCCGCTGCCAGCGTCAGCCAAGGCTTGATCGTCATAGTTCCTTCTCCCCCATTTCCATGTCTGTTTGAATCCCACCTGTCGGTCGGAGCATAGCAGCCACGGTTTGCGGTTTGGATAGCCCCGGAAAGGGCGAAGGGGATGGGCAGGCGGAGGTGTCAGCAGGGGCGTTTCAGCGCGCCAGACCGTCTTCCAGCGGCGCCGTCCGGCAGGTAATCCCGGCGATGGTGAGTGTGGCTTCTTCCAGCTCCAGCGGCAGGACCGCCAGGGCCTCAGTGCCGGTAGCGCACACCACCCGCCCGATCTCGCGTTCGCCCGACGTCACCGCATCGCCGGAAGCGACGGCTGAGTCAACTTGCAGCCGTACAAGCCCGCGTTTTGCCTGGCCCAGGAAGTGCGTGCGGGCAACGATCTCCTGGCCGGGGTAGCAGCCCTTCTTCACGCTGTAGGCGCGCAGGCGCTGCAGCGACAGCTGCTGTGGGGTCCACTTTTCGGTCTGGTCAGGATCAAGCCGCGGCCAGCCGTGGGCCAGGTCGAACCTGCTCCACCGGCCGGCTGTGTCATCGTTGGCCGGGGCGGTAGCCGAACCAAGGCGCAGGGTGCGGGTTCCCGCGGGAGTGCCCATGTCCAGGTCCACGCCGCTGTCGGCATCGCCGGCAAACGCAGCGCCTGCCGCCTGCTCCGGCGCAGTGAAAGCGGCGGCGGCATGGACTGCCTCCAGCGGGCGCAGCTTCACCTTGGTGCGGAATACAAAGCGCTGCAGCTGCTCGGCTAGCTCCGCCGGGTCAGCATCCGGCAGCACCAGCCACAGGCGTTCGGCATCAAAACGCAGCAGGGCGAACAGGGCCACGATGCGCCCCTTCGGGGTCAGCCATCCACTCCATTGCCAGTGTCCGTCAGCCAGTCCGTCCACATCATTGGTGAACTGGGCTTGGGCAAAGCTCGCTGCATCCCGACCTTCCAGGGCCAGTACGCGGTGCCCGGGCAGGGCGGAGAAATGATCAGGCAGTGATGGCGACTTGTCGGACATGGGGGCGGGACTTAGACTTGAAGAGGTGAAAGACCCGGCCATCATAGGCGATAGCAACGCCGCACCCGAACAGGACCAGCCCGTGGAACCGGTGCCTGAGCCTGAGCGGCCGCGGGAAATTGGCGGTCGGGGAGGGCCGGACCCGACCCGTTACGGGGATTGGGAAAAGAACGGCCGCTGCATTGATTTTTAAGGCGGCACCGTCCGCCACCTGCCACGCGGCCCGCGTTCCGGCGGCCGCCCAGCGAGGATCTGTCCTGCGATGAGTCACGATCAACGTCCGCTGTCCCCTTTCATGTTGGGGCAGACATACCGTTTCCAGATCACTACGGTGATGTCCTTTCTGCACCGCGCCACCGGCGTCGTGTTGTCCGTGGGGGCGCTGGGCATGGCCTGGTGGCTGCTGGCGGTCGCCCAGGGCGGCGAGGCGTACGCCACCGTCTCCGCTTGTCTCGCCTCGCCACTGGGCATGATCGCGCTTGCCGGCTTCTCGCTGTCGCTGGTGTATCACCTGCTCAACGGCATCCGTCACCTGTTCTGGGACATGGGCTACGGGATGTCGATTCCCGAACTCTACCGCTCCGGCTACGCGGTGGCGGGTCTGACGGTGGTGCTGACCGGCATCATCTGGTTCGTTGCAATGCGGGGTGGAGCATGAACAACAACAGGGTCGGCGTGGACGAGGGTCCGCGCGAGTTCCGTACGCCCCTGGCCCGCGCCCGCGGCCTGGGATCAGCCAAGTCCGGCACCAGCCACTTCTGGTGGCAGCGGGTGACCGCGGTGGCGATGATTCCGCTGGTGGCCTGGCTGCTGGGCACCTTCATCTCGCTGATCGGCGCTGACCTGGCCACCGTGCAGGAAGTGATTGCGCGGCCGTGGAACGCGATTCTGCTGGCGGCGTTTTCGCTCGCCATGTTCTGGCACATGCAGATGGGCCTTCAGGTAGTGATTGGTGACTACGTGCATTCCCGCGGCCCTGAGCGTGCCCTGCAGCTGATCGTCATTTTCGTCTGCGTGCTTGGCGCACTTGCCTCGCTGTTTGCCATCGGCCGCATCGCGCTGCTGGCCTGACCCCACTTTTTCGAAAGAGCTGCAATGACTACTGCCTATCCAATTACCGAGCACCATTACGACATGATCGTGGTCGGCGCCGGCGGCGCCGGACTGCGCGCCACCTTCGGCCTGGCCCACAAGGGCCTGAAGACCGCGTGCATCACCAAGGTCTTTCCGACCCGTTCGCACACCGTGGCCGCGCAGGGCGGG
Source organism: Luteimonas qiangzhengi (assembly GCF_039548515.1). NCBI lineage: Bacteria > Pseudomonadati > Pseudomonadota > Gammaproteobacteria > Lysobacterales > Lysobacteraceae > Luteimonas > Luteimonas qiangzhengi. Next base: position 36,629 of record NZ_JBCLVE010000014.1, read on the forward strand.
ATTTCCGCTGCGCTGGGCAACATGGGCGAAGACGACTGGCGCTTCCACTTCTACGACACCATCAAGGGCTCGGACTGGCTGGGCGACCAGGACGCGATCCAGTACATGTGCCGCGAGGCCATCCCGGCGATCATCGAGCTTGAGCACCAGGGCGTGCCGTTCTCGCGCACCGAGGAAGGCAAGATCTACCAGCGGCCGTTCGGTGGCATGACCACCCATTACGGTAAGGGCACCGCGCAGCGCACCTGCGCCGCGGCCGACCGTACCGGCCACGCCATCCTGCATACGCTGTACCAGCAGTCGCTGGCCCACGACGCGGAGTTCTACGTCGAGTACTTCGCGCTGGACCTGATCATGGACGAGGAGGGCGCATGCCGCGGCGTGCTGGCCCTGGACATGTCCACCGGCACCCTGCACCTGTTCCGTGCCCACGGCGTGGTGCTGGCCACCGGCGGCTACGGCCGCGCCTACTTCTCGGCCACCTCGGCCCACACCTGCACCGGTGACGGCGGCGGCATGGCACTGCGTGCCGGGCTGGGCCTGCAGGACATGGAGTTCGTGCAGTTCCATCCCACCGGCATCTACGGTGCCGGCTGCCTGATCACCGAGGGCGTACGCGGCGAAGGCGGCATTCTGCGCAACGCCAGCGGCGAGCGCTTCATGGAGCGCTACGCGCCCAACGCCAAGGACCTGGCCAGCCGTGACGTGGTCAGCCGCTCGATGACCGTCGAGATCCGCGAAGGTCGCGGTGTGGGTGAGCACAAGGACCATATCCACCTCGACCTGACCCACCTGGATCCGGCCGACATCCACAAGAAGCTGCCGGGCATCGCCGAGAGCGCCCGCATCTTCGCCGGCGTGGACGTGGAAAAGCAGCCGATCCCGGTGATTCCCACCGTCCACTACAACATGGGCGGCGTGCCGACCAACTACCACGGCGAAGTGGTGCAGCTGAAGGACGGCAACCCGGATGCGGTGGTTCCCGGCCTGTACGCGATCGGCGAGGCCGGTTGCGTGTCGGTGCACGGTGCCAACCGCCTGGGCTCCAACTCGCTGCTCGACTTGGTGGTGTTCGGTCGCGCGGTGGCCAACCGCTGCGCCGAGACCATCAGGCCCGGCATGCCGCACAAGCGCCTGGCAGGTGACGCGTGCGAGCGCGCACTGTCCAACCTGGACCGTCTGCGCCACGCCAGCGGCAGCACCCCGACCGCCGTCATCCGCGACAACATGCAGCGCTCGATGCAGAGCCACGCCGCGGTGTTCCGCACCCAGGAAACGCTGGCCGAAGGCGTGAAACACGTGCGTGAGATCCGCGACTCGTTCGCCGACGTCAAGGTCAGTGACCGCTCGCTGGTGTGGAACTCGGACCTGATTGAAACCATGGAGCTGCAGAACCTCCTCGGCCAGGCGCTGGTGACCATCACCTCGGCGGAAAACCGCAAGGAATCGCGCGGCGCCCACGCCCGCGAGGACTTCCCCGATCGTGATGACGTCAACTGGCACAAGCACACCCTGTGCTGGCTGGAAGAAGACGGCAGCACCCGAATCGATTACCGCCCGGTGCACATGTACACACTCGACGACGAGGTCGAAGTGGTGCAGCCGCAAGCGCGCGTTTACTGACGGGAGAAAGAGACAATGGCTGAATTCACGCTCCCGAAGAACTCCAAGGTCCAGAAGGGCCGGCACTTCCCGGCAACGGGCGCCAAGCGCACCCGCACCTTCAAGATCTACCGCTGGAGTCCTGACGAGGGTCGCAACCCGAGCACCGACACCTACGAGGTGGATCTGGACAGCTGCGGGCCGATGGTTCTCGACGCGCTGATCAAGATCAAGAACGAGATCGACCCGACGCTCACGTTCCGCCGCTCCTGCCGCGAGGGTATCTGCGGCTCGTGCGCGATGAACATCGACGGCACCAACACCCTGGCCTGCACCCGCGCCATCGAGGACTGCGGCAAGCAGGAGGTTCCGATCTACCCGCTGCCGCACATGCCGGTGATCAAGGACCTGGTGCCGGACCTGACCCACTTCTTCGCCCAGTACGCGTCGATCAAACCGTGGCTGCGGACCCAGAGCAACCCGCCGCCGGACCGCGAGCGGCTGCAGTCGCCGGAAGAGCGCGACCGCCTGGACGGTCTGTACGAGTGCATCCTGTGCGCCTGCTGCAGCACCGCGTGCCCCAGCTACTGGTGGAATGGCGACCGTTACCTGGGCCCGGCGATTCTGCTGCAGGCCTATCGCTGGATCGCGGACAGCCGCGACGAGGATATCGGCGCACGGCTGGATGATCTGGAAGATCCGTTCAAGCTTTACCGCTGCCACACGATCATGAACTGCGCCCGCACCTGTCCCAAGGGGCTGAACCCGGGCAAGGCGATCGGTGAGATCAAGCGGCTGATGCTGGCTCGCCAGAGCTGAGTCGCCAGACGCCGTGACTCCTGAAGAGCAACTGGAACTGCGCCGGCTGCGCTGGCGCGCCCGGCGGGGCATGCGCGAGCTGGACGTGCTGTTCAATCGACATCTGGACCACGCCTGGGCGGCGGATTCCGAAGCCCAGCGCGAGGTTTTCCTACGCCTGTTGGCCTGCGAGGACGATAAGCTCTGGCGCTGGTTCATGGGCTACGAGGAAGTCCCCGATGCCGAGCTCAAGCAGTTCATCCAGCGGATCCTTGCATTGCCACATTGAGTGGCGGCCCTCGCGCTGGCTTTGCGTGGCCCTGATCCTGCTTGCGATGCTGGCTGCATTTGCAATCATCGCATCTGAAATGCCGCCCACGGCTGCCTGGCCGCTGGCGCTGCTGGCCTTGGCCTACGGGCTGTGGCTGGCTGCGCGGCACCATGCGCAGCCGGTGCGCCGTTTCGTGTTCGACGGACAGGATGGCCCCGTGCTGGTTGACGGCCTGCCCGTCGAGGAGGCCAGCGTGACCTGGCGCGGCGCGCTCGCTTTCGTGCGCTGGAATGACGCTACGGGGCGCACCTGGCGCATGGCCTGGTGGCCCGACACCCTGCCGGCGCCGCTGCGGCGTGAACTGAGGCTGGCCGCTCCGCTGAAGCGGGCTGCGCGAAAGGACGCTTCAGTGGCAACATAGCGGCTCTTGTGCCCGGCGCCGCCGTGGCATCCGACCTGCCTGCGAGAGCCGATGTTCAAGCCCGTCCCCGTCGCGATCGGCCTGCGCTACCTGCGCGCAAAGCGCCGCAATGGTTTTATCTCCTTCATTTCCCTGGCGTCGATCCTCGGGATCGCCATCGGCGTGGCGGTGCTGATTACCGCGCTGTCCGTGATGAGCGGGTTCCAGCGCGAGATCCGCGACCGCATGCTGGAAATGGCCGCGCACGCCACCATCAGCGCCTACGGCGAGCCGATGGAAAACTGGCAGGGCGCTGTATCCGAGGCAATGGTGGACACACGGGTGGCCGGTGCGGCGCCTTTTGTTGAAACCCAGGCACTCATCGCCGGGCCGCGCCGCGAACCCGCGATGGTGCAAGGCGTGGTGCCCGAGCACGAGCGCGAGGTCTCCAAAATCGCCGAGCGCATGGTGTCCGGTGACCTGGATGATCTTGCCCCGGGCAGCTTCAATATCGTTCTCGGCCGCGACCTGGCCCTGTGGCTGGGCGTGGGCGTGGGCGACAAGGTGGTGGTGACCACCGATTTCCAGACCACGCCGATGGGCGCCGTACCCCAGCTCAAACGCTTCACCGTCAGCGGGATCTTCCAGGTCGGCCATCAGCAGTTCGACCGCAGCCTGGCGGTGGCCAACATGGAGGACCTGCAGCGGGTGCTGCGCATAGGCGATGGGGTGACCGGGGTGCGCCTGCGCCTGCACGACATGGACCAGGCCTGGGAAGTGGCGCGCGATCTGGTGCTGCGCCTGCAGGGCCCGTACCAGGTCAGTGACTGGAGCAGCGAGAACGCCAACATGTTCCGCGCGCTGCGGCTTGAAAAAACCATGATCGCGATCCTGCTGTCGCTGATCATTGCCATGGGCGCGTTCAACCTGGTGTCTTCGCAGGTGATGCTGGTGACCGACAAGCAGGCCGACATCGCCATCCTGCGCACCCTCGGCCTGACCCCGCGCGGGGTGATGCAGACCTTCATGGTCCAGGGCAGCATGATCGGGATTTTCGGCACCGTGCTCGGGGTGGTTGGCGGCATCCTGCTCACCCTCAACCTGGAGCACATCCTGCGTGCGATCGAACGGACCTTCGACGTGGTGCTGATTCCGCCTGATGTCTACTACATCACCGGTTTGCCAACCGAGCTCAGTGCTCCCGACGTGGCGGTGATTGCAGTGGTGGCACTCGCCATGGCCCTGGTCGCCACCGTATACCCGGCCTGGCGCGCAGCGCGCACTGCACCGGCGGAGGCGCTGCGCTATGAGTGATTCCGTGATCCGGGCCGAAGCGCTGGGCAAGACCTATTCCGAAGGCGGCCTCAACACGGCGGTGTTCTCGGGGCTGGATTTTGAAGTGGCGCGCGGCGAGACCGTGGCCATCCTGGGCGCATCAGGGGCCGGAAAAAGCACGTTGCTGCACCTGCTGGGCGGGCTGGATACTCCCAGCACCGGAGAGGTGTTTGTCGACGGCCATCGCATGAGCGCGCTGTCGGATGCCGCCCGCGGCAAGCTGCGCAACCGGGCGCTGGGTTTCGTCTACCAGTTCCACCACCTGCTGCCTGAATTCACCGCGCTTGAAAACGTGATGCTCCCGGTGCTGCTTGCCGGCTCCGAGGTGAAAGAAGCCACGGCCAGGGCGCGCGCGCTGCTGGAGGCGGTCGGACTGGGACCGAGGCTTGGCCACAAGCCGGGCGAGCTGTCGGGAGGCGAACGCCAGCGGGCTGCGGTCGCGCGTGCGCTCGTCAACCGGCCAGCCTGCGTGCTCGGCGACGAGCCCACCGGCAACCTGGACGAGAAGACCGCGGCGATCGTGTTCGATCTGATGCTTGAGCTCAACCGCGAGCACCGCACCAGCCTGGTGATGGTGACCCATGACCGCAGTCTGGCGCGACGCCTTGACCGGGTGATGGAACTGCACGAAGGCAAGCTGCGGCCGCTGCCGCAAACCGGCAACTGACAGTTCTGCGCATCGCTCCCATACGCTTGCGTTTGGAAGTGTGCTAGCTTTTCCGCAAGGCACAGGTCACGCCCCCCACCGGGACCGAAGCCGACAACAGTTGCGGGCAATCTTGCCCGCTCCACCGTCTTGTCGACTTGATCAACCGGTTTTTGGGGGATGTCATCCATGCAATCGATTCAACCGCAACGCAATCTGCTGGCTGCGGCCGTTCTGGCCGGCCTGGTTGCCCTGTCCCACGCCCCCGTTGCGCAGGCGCAGGACACCCAGCCTGCGACCAGCGACCGCGAGGAACCCGCCACCCTGGCAACCATGGTGGTGACCGCGCAGAAGCGCGAAGAAGCATTGCAGGACGTGCCGATCGTGATCAACGTGCTGCCTGAGCAGCTGCTGGTTGATACCGGTGTGCGCGACATCAAGGATATGCAGGTGCTGGTGCCAGGCCTGACCGTCACCAGCACCCAGTCCGCAGCGCAGACCACTGCCCGCATCCGCGGCATCGGCACGGTGGGCGACAACCCGGGTCTTGAATCGTCCGTGGGCGTGGTGATCGACGGCGTGTACCGGGCCCGCAACAGCGTGGGTTTCGGTGACCTGGGCGAGCTTGAGCGCATCGAGGTGCTCAAGGGACCGCAGGGCACGGTGTTCGGCAAGAACACCTCGGCCGGCGTGATCAACGTGGTCACCCGCAAGCCCAGCTACACCCAGGAAGCCGAGGGCGAGGTGACCGTGGGCAACTACGGGCTGATGGGTGTGGGGGGCTCGTACAACGATGCCCTGGGTGAAAACGCCGCCTTCCGCATCTATGCAACCAAGCGCAAGCGCGACGGTGTCGACAATGTGTTCACCGCCAACGGTCCGCGTACCCAGACCGATGATGCGGACCAGAACTACCACGCGATGCGCATGCAGCTGCTGTTCGAGCCCACCGCGGACCTGAGCATCAACCTCGCCGGTGATTACGCCAGCCGTGAGGAAAGCTGCTGCGTCAGCCTGACCACCCATCGCGGCCCGACCGCGGACATCATTGATGCGCTCACTCCCGGAGGGGAGGGCATCATTCCGGTGCCGGACCTGGACCAGCGCCTGGCCTACGCCAACCGCACGTCCGAGCAGGACCTGAAGGACAAGGGCGTCTCGGCCGAGATCAACTGGACCACACCGTGGGCGAACAACGCCACGCTGACCTCAATCACCGCGGCGCGCACCTGGGATGCGATCACCAGCATCGACTTCGACTACAGCGCGGCCGACATCATGTTCCGGCCAGCGGACGAGGACTACTCGCTGGTCGCGTTCGACACCTTCAGCCAGGAACTGCGCATGACCGGCTCGACCGATCGCGTCGACTGGATGGTGGGCGTGTTTTATTCCGATGAAGACCTGGCCCGCAACGACTCCTATCACATGGGTGCTGCCTACGAGCCGTATCTGTCCACGCTGGTGGGCAGCCAGGTGCTGGCCGGTCTGTCACAGGCGGTGGCCGGGTTGCAGCAGGCGGTCGGTCCGCTGGGGCTGAGCGTCAACACCGCCAACCCGGCGACCTTCGTATCGGAGGTCACCGGTCTGCCGTTCGGCAGCAACTTCACCGGTGTCGGTGCGCACGACCGGTACGCGCAGAACGCCAAGAGCACGGCGATCTTCACCAACAACACCTTCCACGTCAGCGATGACCTGGATATCACCCTGGGCCTGCGCTACACCCACGAGAAGAAGACCCTCGATTCATCCTTCGCCAACCCCAACGGCAGCGCGGCCTGTGGCATCACCCTGTCCGATCCGGCCGCTGCAGTGGGCGGGGCGATGATCGGGCGCGTGGACGGCTTCGCCAACCTGCCGCCGGCGCTGCAGCAGCAGCTGATGGCGCAGATGCTGCCGCAGCTGCAGCCGGCGATCCAGCAGGTGGCCGGCTTCATGTGCCTGCCGTGGGCCAACGTGCTCCACAACGGTCGTGAGACCCGCCAGGAGCGGACCGAAAAGGAATGGTCGGGCACGCTGAAGGTGGCCTACGACTTCTCCGATGATGTGATGGGCTACGTCTCCGCAGCGCGTGGGTACAAGGGCGGCGGGTTCAACCTGGACCGGGTGCAGGTTGGCGTGGCTCCGCAGGACGACACCTACTTCCCGGGTGAGTTTGTGGACAGCTACGAGCTGGGCATGAAGACCACCTGGGCCGACGGCAACCTGCTGTTCAACGCGGCGCTGTTCCACCAGGAGTACGAAGACTTCCAGCTCAACAGCTTCCTCGGCACGGCCTTCGTGGTGCGCTCGATCCCCAAGGTGACTTCCACCGGTGTGGACATGGACGTGCTGTGGCAGCCGGGCGTGGAAGGGTTGATGGTGCAGGGTGGTCTGACCTATGCGAAGACCGAGTACGGCAACGACCTGATGCCCGATGCCGACCTGGCCCTGCTGCCGGGCAACCAGATGAGCTTTGCGCCCGAGTGGTCCGGCAACGCGTCGGTCACCTATGAGTGGGACATTGGCTCCAACCTGCTGGGCCGCTTCAACATCGGCGCCAAGTACATGTCCGACTACAACACCGGTTCGGACCTGGATCCGCAGAAGGAGCAGGACGCCTATACGCTGCTCAACGCCCGCCTGGGCTTCGGTCGCCAGGACCGGGGCTGGATGGTCGAGTTCTGGGGCCAGAACCTCACCGACGAGACCTACAAGCAGGTGGGCATCGATGCGCCGATCCAGGCGCAGTCGTGGAACACCTACCTTGGCGCACCGCGCACCTACGGCATGACCGTGCGCTTCCGCTACTGATCGGAGCATATTGATCAGGACGTACTGAGCCAAAAAGCCCGCGCATCCCCGGATGCGCGGGCTTTTCCGTGTGGCGCGCGGGAATGCGACAATCACCGCACACCCCCACTGAGCAGCACAGCGATGGACCAGGCCCCGGACGACCTTGTTTTGCATGAGCTGGCCAGCAAGCTGGGCGAACGGCTGCGCACAGAACACCACATGCTGGTCACCGCGGAGAGCTGCACCGGCGGCTGGATCGCGAAAACCATGACCGACATTCCCGGCTCATCGGAGTGGTTTGACTGCGGGCTGGTGGCCTACAGCTACGAGGCCAAGCAGGCGATGCTGGGCGTGCAGCCGGGAACGCTGGAAGAGCACGGTGCGGTCAGCCGCGAGACGGCGGTGGAAATGGTGTCCGGCGCGCTGGTGAATTCCGGCGCAACCGTCGCCGTGGCGGTGACCGGTATTGCCGGGCCGGGCGGCGGCACTGAAGACAAGCCGGTGGGAACCGTATGGATCGCCTGGAAGCGTCGGGCCGGGTACACCCACGCCGAACTGTTCCACTTCCCCGGCGATCGCGACGCGGTCCGGCGCCAGACCGTACTGGTGGCACTCCAGGGCCTGGACAAGCTGCTGTGAGTGCCCGCGCACCCGCGCCGACACGCGCAGGAGCAGGCTGATGTGGGAAACGCTGGGCACCGTCCGTGACCTGGGCCGGCTGCAGGAGATTGCATCGGCCCTGATCCGCTACGGCTTCGGCGAATTCGTGCAGCGGATCGGCCTGTCCGGTGCGCTCGAGCGGGCAGGGCGCCTGCTGCATTGGGGCCATGCTGACGAACGGCCACGGATGGAGCCCGCCGAGCGTTTGCGTCACGCGCTGCAGGAACTCGGCCCCACCTTCGTCAAGCTCGGCCAGGTGCTGGCCACGCGGGTGGACCTGCTGCCGCCGGAGTGGATCAACGAGCTCAGCAAGCTGCAGAACGCCGTCCCCGCACTGTCGTGGCAGGAGATCCGTCCGCAGCTGGTGGAAGACCTCGGAGACGAGCCGGACCAGGTGTTCGCGCGCATCGAGCAGGTGGCGTTTGCGGCCGGGTCGCTGGCCCAGGCCCACCGGGCGTGGCTGGGTGATGGACGCGCGGTGGTGTTGAAGGTGCGCCGCCCGGGCATCCGCGAACAGGTCGAGGCCGACCTGCGATTGCTTGCGCGTCTGGCGGAGATCATCGAAGCCCGCGCCCCGGACCTGCGCCGTTACCGCCCGACCGATATCGTTCACCAGTTCGGCACTTCGCTGCGGACCGAACTGGACTTCGCCGCCGAGTGCCGCAATGCCGAAAGGATTGCCGGGAATTTCACCGGCGACGATCGCATCGCCATTCCCGCCATCCACTGGCAGTGGACCTGCGAACGGCTGAACGTGCAGGAGTTCATGTCCGGAATCCCGGGCACGGATCTGGCCGCAGTGGATGCGCTGGGGCTGGACCGTCATGAACTGGCGCGCCGCGGTGCCGGGATCGTGCTGAAGATGGTGCTCGAGGACGGCCTGTTCCACGCCGATCCGCACCCGGGCAATATTTTCTACCTGGATGACGGCCGTATCGGCGTGATCGATTTCGGCATGGTCGGACGGGTGGGTGAGCGCCGCCGGCAGCAGGTGGCGCAGCTGCTGTACGGGATGGTGTCGCAGGATTCCGAATCCGTGGCTGACATCATGCTCGAGTGGGGCGACGGCGATGGCGATGTCGAAGAAGGCCGCCTGCAGACCGATGTGGACGCCTTCGTCGATCAGTACCGCGGGGTGCCGCTGAAAGAGCTGCGGATGGGGGCGATGCTGCTGGACGTGGCCGCCATGCTCAGGCGCAACAAGCTGTCGCTGCCGCCGGACCTGGCGCTGATGATCAAGGCTTTCCTCACGCTGGAAGGCCTGGGCCGGCAGCTGGATCCGGACTTCGACATGGCCGCCGAGGCCCAGCCCTATCTGGAGCGCGCGCTGCTGCAGCGCTATTCGCCGGCTGCGCTGGCCCGTCGCGGACGTCGTACGGTCTCCGGGGCGATGGATCTTGTGGGCTCCCTGCCGCGCGACCTGCGTCGACTGCTGCAGGCGGCGCGGCGTGGGCGCCTGCGGGCGCAGATCGAGATCACCTCACTCAAGGCCTTCGGCGACCAGGTCAACAGCGCCGCCAATCGGCTTACGGTGGGCGTGATCACCGCGGCGCTGATCGTGGGCTCTTCGATTGTGATGAACAGCGTTGCCAGCGGCGCGTCCAATCGGGCGCTGATGGCCATGGGCGTGCTCGGGTTTCTGGGGGCCGCGCTAAGCGGCGTCTGGATCGTGTTTTCCATCTGGCGCAGCGGGCGGCACCGCTGAGCGGCCCGGCGGATTTTCGTTGACGATCCCTGTGGTTAGTAGTATTACTACCCGCATGCAGATCACCGAAACCCAGCGGAATGTTCTTGCCCTGATCGCCGAGCGCATCGAGGCCGAAGGCATGCCGCCCTCGCAGACCGAAATTGCCCGCGCCTTCGGCTTCAGCGGCGTGCGCGCGGCGCAGTACCATCTGGAGGCTCTGGAGGCCGCCGGGGCGATCGAGCGCATTCCGGGCCGCGCCCGCGGCATCCGCTTGCTGGTCACGCCGGAGCAGCCGCAGGGCAGCTTTGATCTGGGAAGCGCCCCGCCGCCCGCCGACGACAACGCGCTACGCCTGCCGGTGCTGGGTGAGGTGGCTGCAGGCCGGCCCATCAGCCCTGGCGCGCCGGATTCGTTCACCGCCCTGGAAGCGGACGATTACCTGATCCTGGACCGCGTGCTGTTTTCGCCTTCGCCGGACTACCTGCTCAAGGTCAAGGGCGATTCGATGCGCGATGAAGGCATCTTCGATGGCGACCTCATTGGCGTGCACCGTACCGGTGATGCCCACTCCGGCCAGATCGTGGTAGCGCGGATCGACGAGGAAATCACCGTCAAACTGCTCAAGCTCGGCAGCAACCGGGTGCGGCTGTTGCCGCGCAATCCGGATCACGCGCCGATCGAGGTGCTGCCGGACCAGGACTTCGCAATAGAGGGCCTGTACTGCGGGCTGGTCAGGCCGAACCGGTGAACCGGCCCGGTGCCGGCTCTGTTTCTCCGGTACGTGGCGGGGCCTTTCCCTACCCGGTGCAGCGGCGTTCCCGGCTCGTAGCAGGCCGGCACATTGCCCAACATCAATTCGTGGTCGCAGCCTGTGCGACCCGCCCCAGATAGATTGACCATCAACCGGATCAACATCATTGCAGAGGAACACCAAAATGGACGAGAACAAGAAACGCGCGCTGTCAGCCGCCCTGGGCCAGATCGAAAAGCAGTTCGGCAAGGGCTCGGTCATGCGCATGGGCGACGGCATCCAGCAGACGTTCGAAGCGATTCCAACCGGTTCCCTGCAGCTTGATATGGCATTGGGGATTGGCGGCTTGCCCAAGGGCCGGGTGGTGGAGATCTACGGACCGGAGTCGTCCGGCAAGACCACGTTGACCCTGCAGACCATCGCCGAATGCCAGAAGCAGGGCGGCACTGCCGCCTTCATCGACGCCGAGCATGCGCTTGATCCCGGCTATGCAGCCAAGCTGGGTGTCAACGTTGACGACCTGCTGCTCTCGCAGCCCGACACCGGCGAACAGGCGCTGGAGATCGCCGACATGCTGGTGCGTTCGAACGCCGTGGACATCGTGGTGATCGACTCGGTCGCCGCGCTCACGCCCAAGGCCGAGATCGAAGGCGAGATGGGCGACCAGCTCCCCGGGTTGCAGGCGCGGCTGATGAGCCAGGCGCTGCGCAAGCTCACCGGCAACATCAAGCGCAGCAACTGCATGGTGTTCTTCATCAACCAGCTGCGTCACAAGATCGGCATGATGATGCCGGGCCAGAGCCCCGAGGTGACTTCCGGTGGCAATGCGCTCAAGTTCTACGCCTCGGTGCGACTGGATATCCGCCGCATTGGTGCGATCAAGAAGGGCGATGAGGTCATCGGCAACCAGACCCGTATCCGGGTGGTCAAGAACAAGATGGCTCCTCCGTTCAAGCAGGTCATTACCGAGATCCTGTACGGTCAGGGCATCAGCCGCGAAGGCGAGCTGATCGACTTGGGCGTGAACGAAAAGCTGGTTGAAAGGTCGGGTGCCTGGTACAGCTACGGTGAAGAGCGCATTGGCCAGGGCAAGGAAAATGCCCGTCAGTACCTGAAGGACAATCCCGAACTCGCCGCCCGCCTGGAAGCACAGATCCGCGAGCGGCTGATGCCCCAGCCGGTCGTCGAGGCGAAGGAAGACGAAGCGGCGCCGAAGAAAGAGGCCAAAGGGGCCAAAGAGACCAAAGAGGCCAAGGCCTGAGTTTTGTCCGGTCAGCCCTGTCCATTGATGACCCTGGTCGGCCGGCGCAATGCCGGCCGGTTGACAGGAGGGGGTAATGAGCGAGGCTGACGAGCGCGGCAAGCGGCGCCGTCGCAGGCCCGAACCCACCCCGGCCCAGCGGGCCCTCAGCCTGCTGGTGCGCCGCGAACATTCGCGCCGCGAGCTTGAACGTAAACTCCAGGCCCGCGGCGTGGGCGTGGAGGAGGCTGCCGAGGCGATTGAACGCATGCGCAGCGAAGGCTGGCAGGATGACACCCGCTTCGCGGTGAGCCTGGCCCGCAGCCGTGCCGGTACCGGCTATGGTCCGCTGCGGATCCGCCAGGAGCTTGAAATGCACCAGCTGGATGCGGGCGCGGCCGATGCGGCATTCGAGATGCTGGCCGAGGACGGCGAAGACGACTGGCAGGGCAAAGCCAGGAACCTGATCGAGCGACGCTATGGCTCGTTGGAAGATGCCGATCGGGCGCGTCGGCTCAAGGCGGCCGAATTCCTGCTGCGGCGCGGATTCGATGTGGAAACCGCCCGCCGGTGCACGGGTTTCAGTCCTGACGACTGAGTCGGGCGGAATGGGGTCCGGGGATGGGGGCCAGCCGCACGCGCTCCTGTTAACCTAGTCGTTTCGGGTCGTCAGCTCCGCGTCCTGGCCGCATCTGGTATCGGTCGGGCGCCGCACGGGCGCCCCATTCACATCTGCCGACTCCATGATGAAAACCACCTCCGATATCCGCCAGGAATTCCTCGATTTCTTCCGCGAACGCGGTCATACCATCGTGCCTTCCGCGCCGCTGGTTCCTGGCAACGATCCCACGCTGCTGTTCACCAACTCGGGCATGGTCCAGTTCAAGGACGTGTTCCTGGGCGCAGAGAAGCCTGGCTACGTGCGCGCTGCCGATGTGCAGCGCTGCCTGCGTGCCGGCGGCAAGCATAACGACCTGGATGCGGTCGGCTACACCGCCCGTCACCACACGTTCTTCGAAATGCTGGGCAACTGGTCGTTCGGTGATTACTTCAAGCGCGATGCGATTGTCTGGGCGTGGGAACTGCTGACCACGGTGTGGAAGCTGCCGCCAGAGCGCCTGCTGGCCACCGTCTATCACACCGATGAGGAGGCCTACGCCATCTGGCGTGACGAGATCGGCCTGCCGCCCGAGCGGATCATCCGCATCGGCGACAACCTGGGTGGTCCCTGGGCGTCGGACAATTTCTGGCAGATGGCCGATACCGGGCCCTGCGGTCCGAGCAGCGAGATCTTCTTCGATCACGGCCCGCACATCCCCGGCGGTCCGCCCGGGTCGCCTGACGAAGATGGCGACCGCTTCATCGAGATCTGGAACCTGGTGTTCATGCAGTTCGACCGCCAGCCCGACGGCAGCCTGCAGCCGCTGCCGGCGCCTTGCGTGGACACCGGCATGGGCCTTGAGCGCATCGCCGCGGTGCTGCAGGGCGCGCACAGCAACTACGAAATCGACCTGTTCCAGACCCTCATCGGGCGGACTGCCGAATTGACCGGCACTGCGGACCTGGACAACAAGTCGCTGCGGGTCATTGCCGACCACATCCGCGCCAGCGCGTTTCTGATCGTTGATGGCGTGCTGCCGTCCAACGAAGGGCGCGGCTACGTGCTGCGCCGGATCATCCGCCGGGCGCTGCGTCATGGCTGGATGCTCGGCGTGCGCGAGCCGTTTTTCCATCGGCTGGCGGCGACCCTCGATGAGCTGATGGGCGTGGCCTATCCCGAGCTGCGGGCGCAGCTTGCCACGGTCGAGAGGGCGCTCAAGGCGGAAGAAGAACGCTTCGCCGAAACTCTGGACGCCGGCATGCGCATCTTCGATGAAGTCGCCGAGCGCAGCGGTGGCCGTATCCCGGGCGCGGATGCCTTCCGTCTCTACGACACCTACGGTTTTCCGCTGGATCTCACCCAGGACATCGCCCGCGAGCGTGGTCTGGAAGTGGACCTGGCGGGTTTCGAAGCAGCCATGGCCAAGCAGCGCGAGACCGCGCGTGCGGCGGGCCGGTTCGGCGGCGGCACGGTGTTGCCGGCCGAACTGGTGGCGCAGCTGCAGCCCACGGAATTCCTCGGCTATGACCAGGTCCAGGCCGATGGCCTGCAGGTGCTGGCATTGCTGCACGACGGCCGCCCGGTGGATGCGATCAAGGCCGGTGACGAGGCCATCGTGATTCTGGCCCGCACCCCGTTCTACGCCGAGTCGGGCGGGCAGGTGGGTGATACCGGTGAGCTGCTGGACGGGACAGCCAGCTTCCAGGTGGACGACACGCGCAAGCTGGCTGGTCAGTTCCACGGTCACTTCGGTCGCCTGCAAAGCGGCACCCTGCACGTTGGGCAGGCGCTGTCGGGCGGCATTGACGCGACGCGCCGGGCGAGCATCGTGCTCAATCACAGCGCCACCCACCTGCTGCACGGCGCGCTGCGCGGCCTGCTGGGCACGCACGTGGCCCAGAAGGGCTCGCTGGTGGCGCCTGACCGGCTGCGCTTCGACTTCTCACACTTCAATCCGGTCACGGCTGAGGAGCTGGCGGAAGTCGAGCGCCAGGTGAACGAGGAGATCCGTGCCAACCATGCTGTCGTCATCGCCGAGATGGGCATGCAGGAGGCCATGGATGCCGGCGCCATTGCCCTGTTCGGTGAAAAGTACGGCGAACGCGTGCGGGTTGTGCAGATGGGCGGGTCAGTCGAACTGTGCGGCGGCACGCACGTGGGGCGCACCGGTGACATCGGTTTGTTCAAGCTGGTGTCGGAGGGCGGCGTATCCGCCGGGGTGCGCCGCGTGGAGGCGCTGACCGGGCAGGCGGCGCTCGACCAGGTGACGGCTGGCGAACAGCAGCTCCAGCAGGCTGCCGGCCTGCTGGGAGGCACCGTGGGCGAAGTGGGTGACAAGCTGCGGAGCCTGCTGGATCGGCAGAAGAAGCTTGAGCGCGAACTGGCCGCACACAAGGCGAAGGCAGCAACCGGCGTGACTGCGGAACTTGCCGCCGGTGCGACCGACATCGATGGGGTCAAGGTACTGGCCGCGCGTCTTGAGGGACTGGATGCCAAGGCGCTGCGCGATTCAGTCGATCAGCTCAAGGACCGGCTCAAGGACGCGGTGGTGATCCTGGCCGGCGTCAGTGACGGCAAGGCCTCGCTGATCGCCGGAGTAGGCGGGAAGGCCAGCGGCCGTATCAAGGCCGGCGACCTGTTGAAACACGTGGCTGGACAGATCGGCGGCAAGGGTGGCGGGCGGCCTGATCTGGCCCAGGGCGGCGGGCCGGACGGGGCAGAGCTGGTCAATGCCCTCTCGCAAGTGAACGAGTGGGTAAAAGAGCGTCTCCAGTAGGCCGAGCGTTACTTTTTGCCTATCTTCCGACGGGGCGCGACCGGTATCATTGCCCTTTGTCGTTCACTGATACTGCAGACTGCGTCACGGCAGGATTGCCTGGCGCGGTTGCTGGTGGGTCCTGCCATCAGTCCTTGGAGAGTTCTATGTTGATTTTGACGCGGCGCGTGGGAGAAACACTGATGATCGGTGACACCGTCACGGTCACCGTTCTGGGCGTCAAGGGGAACCAGGTCCGGATCGGGATCACCGCGCCGAAGGACGTTGCCGTCCATCGCGAGGAGATCTACCAGCGGATCCAGCGGGACGAAGCAGGTGGCGAAGCCCCATCGGACCCCGAATCCTGAAAAAGGTTTGCCGTGCAGCGGCTGACCCGGTAATATCCTGCGCCTGCTCACTGAGATTGCAGTGCGCAGGGATCGTTTCGGAGAGTTGCCCGAGTGGCTGAAGGGGCTCCCCTGCTAAGGGAGTATAGGGTTTATAGCTCTATCGAGGGTTCGAATCCCTCACTCTCCGCCAGTTTCAAAGCTTCACGGAAAAGGTTTTACTGAAACGGCGTTGACGAAAGCGCCAAGACGTTTCATAATTCCGCTTCTGCACAAAGCGCCCGTAGCTCAGCTGGATAGAGCACCAGGCTACGAACTTGGGGGTCGGAGGTTCGAATCCTTCCGGGCGCGCCATACAACGAAAGGGCCAACGGATTATCTCCGTTGGCCCTTTTTCTTTTGGGCGCGAGAGCAATCAGCTGCACCATGAGCACTGAATCCAGCGCAGCTTCACGCAGCGGACAGTATTCTGCAGCCATGAACCAGATGACCCTTACCCTGGGTGACGGCGAGCTCGAAGCGCTGAAGCGGGCCCGGGACATTCTTGAGAATCCCGGCCTCGCCGCGCAGCTGGCCAACGTGGTTGGCGCGCCAATGGAGTATGTGTTGGCCCGGCGCCTTCCGGCATCGGTGACCCGCCTGATCAACACCGCGACGCGGAGGTCGCTGGAGCAGTCGCTGCGCGTGGCCACCGCGACCCTGCGCCGTGGTGAGCTGCATGCGCCGGCGCGCACGCGCACCCACGCCTGGATGGCGGCTGCCACCGGCGCGGCGGGTGGGGCGTTCGGTCTGGCGGGGCTGGCGGTCGAGCTGCCGGTGACCACGACGATGATCCTGCGATCGATTGCCGACATCGCCCGCAGCCACGGGGAAGACCTGGATGATCCTGCGGCCACTCTGGCGTGCTTCGAGGTGCTGACCATGGGCGGGCGCAGTGCGTCCGACGACGGCACGGAGTCCGGCTACTTTGCTGCCCGCGCGGTGCTGGCGCAGCAGGTGGCGGCTGCGGCCGAATACATCGCGGTGCATGGGGTGGTGAACAACACCGGTCCCGCAATCGTGCAGCTGCTGGCGTCGGTAGGGTCGCGATTCTCGGTGAACGTGAGCCAGAAGGTGGCGGCGCAGGCGGTGCCCATTATTGGCGCGGTCAGCGGGGCCACCCTCAATACGCTCTTCATGCGCCATTTCCAGAAAATGGCCGAAGGGCACTTCATCGTCCGGGCGCTGGAGCGCAGTCACGGTGCGATCGCCGTGCGTGAGGCCTACGACGCGTTGGTCTGAGGCGCATTGCGCTGCGGTGTCCGGGGTGGCAGGCCGATTACGTAATCGGATGTCATGGACGGTGGCGACGCAAGCGTGGGCCTGGGTGAAGCGTTCCGCTCGGGGCTGCTGCGGACGGGCTTGAGGATCGGATCTCCGCATGGGGTCCAGGTCATGCTGTTTCTCACGCGCGAATGGCTGGCCTGGCTGGCCGCTGCTGCGGCGCTGCTGGACCCGGCCGACATGGCCCGTGTGCAGCGGCGGCGCAACCCGCATGAGCGCGACGAGCTGACGCTCTGCTATGCAATCCACCGGCTGGTGATCGCGACATGCCTGGATATTGAACCGGTCACGGCGCCGCTCGTGCGCGATGCGTTGGGCTGCCCGCGCGTGCCCGGCACCGGCATCAGCACCAGTCTCAGTCATTCGGGGGGCGGGTTTGCCGTGGCGGTGTCCACGGCCGGCCCGGTCGGGGTGGATATTGAGCCTGCCGGCCGCGCCGGCGTGATGCCCGAGATTGCCGACCGGGTGGCGCACCCGGAGGAAATGGCTGCCTTCAGTCGGCTGTCGCCTGCCATGAGCTCCCGGGCACTGCTTGAACTGTGGGTCCGCAAGGAAGCGCTGCTGAAGGCGGCAGGGACAGGCATGGCGCGGGAAATGCACACGTTTCGCGCGCCTGCCAACAAGGTTCTGCCGCTGCGACGGTCCGGTCCGGATCTGATCCGGCTGCAGGCGCTGGAGCTGGGACAGGACTGGGTGGCGGCGGTAGCCGCATCGCCGGAAGCAGCCGTGGAATGTGCCGCGGTAAGCCCGGGCTGGCCGCTGCGCCAGGCTTAGCCCGTTGAGTCTCAGTGGGGACCCAATTGTATGGGGCACTTGCGGAGACGGCTTATGGCCACGACTGCGGAAAGTCGCAAGGTGCGGGCGTTCCGGGCACTTTGGCTGACTGAAATGCTGGCCCTCGTTGCCGCGGTGGCGGTGGCGACGAAGCTGCCGGCGCTCTTTACCGCGACAGCCTCGGCAGCCGCGGCTGCCGACCTGCCGGAGATCGCCCGGCTCACCGGGCAGACGGCCTACTTCGGCCACGAAGCCATCCGGATCCTGCCGGTACTGCTGTTCGTGACCGGAGCGATGGCGGCGTTCGGGCTGTACCAGGTGCACGCGCGACATGCCCGTGGTGATTTCGTGTTCCGCCTGCTGCTTTCATTCGCAGCCGCGACCATCGGCCTGCTCGTGTTGCACCAGCTGGTGACAGCCACCTGGATCGAACCCGGCATCCTCGCGATGGCGCTGTTGCTGGGCCTTCTGGCAGTCGTTGGGCTGCGCATCATCACACGGCGGTATTTCCACAGCCCCGGCTTCAAGCGCAGGGTGCTGGTGTACGGCGCGGGCAGGAACGCCGACCTCATCAACAGCAGGCTGCGCCGCCACAGCGACCGGCAGTCGTTCGTCGTGGTCGGCTTTGTTCCGGTCCCCGGTCAGGCGATCGCGGTCGCACCGGAATTGATGATCGAGGCGCCGGACGGGATTCTGCAGCTGGCCAGCACGCTGCATGTGGATGAAGTGGTGGTGGCGCCGGACGAACGCCGCGGCGGGCTGCCGATGCCGCAGCTGCTGGGTTGCGCACAGAGCGGGGTTGCGGTGCTGGACCTGTCGACGCTTTTCGAACGGGAAGCGGGCGTGGTCAACGTCAACGTGGCCGATCCTTCCTGGCTGGTGTTCTCCGGGGGGTTCGATCATTCCCTGGCGCGCCGCCTGAGCAAGCGGATCTTCGATGTGACAGCCGCGCTGACCCTGCTGCTGGTGGCCTGGCCGGTGATGCTGCTGGTGGCGCTCGCCATCCGGCTGGAATCCGGCAGCCCGGTGCTGTACCGGCAAACGCGCGTCGGCGAGAACGGCCACTGCTTTGAGCTGGTGAAGTTCCGCAGCATGCGCCCGGACGCCGAAGGAGATGGTGTCGCACGCTGGGCGTCGAAGGACGACGACCGCAGCACCCGCCTGGGCCGCTTCATCCGCACCACGCGGCTGGACGAGCTGCCGCAGCTGTTCAACGTGCTGGGCGGGGACATGAGCTTCGTCGGGCCACGGCCGGAGCGTCCGCAGTTCGTGGACATGCTCAGCCGGGAGATCCGCTACTACGGCGTGCGTCACTGCGTGAAGCCGGGGCTGACTGGCTGGGCACAGCTGCGCTATCCGTACGGCGCGTCGGTGCGCGACGCCGAGGAGAAGCTCACTTTCGACCTCTATTACGTCAAGAACCAGCGGCTGGTGTTCGATCTGATGATCCTGCTGCAGACGGTGGAAGTGGTGCTGTTCCGGAAGGGGGCGCGGTGAGGCTGGCCGCTGTGGCCGGGCGTTGCCGTATCAGCTTGGACAGGAGGGTGGACGTGGATAGTGCCGGGAACGTACTTGGACTTTTCAATGCGGTGGTCAACGCGGACCCGGCCGCGCCCGCTGTTTCCTGGCGGTCGATCGATACCAGCTACCGGGAGCTGGACGAGCGTTCCAATCAGGTGGCCAACGCGCTGACCAAGGGCGGCGCGTCCAAGGGCACGATCGTTGCCATCCTGCTGGACAATCCGCTTGAGCAGATCATTGCCACGCTGGGATGCCTGAAGGCCGGATGCGTCTTCGCCTCCCTCGATGCCAGCTGGTCGGAGCACCGCCTGCTCGACATGCTCGGCACCATGCGGGCGGAGTGGATGATCCTGGAAGCCGCGACCGTCCCGGTTGCCACCGGACTGATGCAGGCTCATGGCGTGGGCACCGTTGTTGCCATGGACGCGGTCGGGTTGCCGGCCGGTCAGTTCGCCGGGCAGCCGGTGGCGGTTCTGCAGGCCTCGGCCTGTGCCCGGCAGGCCGAGTGCGTGCCCACGCTGCCCGACGATCCCTGCTACGTGTATTTCACCTCCGGTTCCACCGGTCGGCCCAAGGGGATCGTGGGGCGGATCGGTGGATTGGCCCACTTCATCCAGTGGGAGATCGGCGAGTTCAAGCTGGGCCCCGGATCGCGCATCAGCCAGCTGACCGGGCCTGCGTTCGATGTGTATCTGCGTGATGTCTTCGCTGCGCTCTGCAGCGGCGGCACCGTATGCATCCCCCCGGCTACGCGCCTGTCCACACCGGCGGAGCTGGCGGACTGGATCGAGAAGGAACGGGTCAGCCTGATCCACTGCGTCCCTTCGGTGTTCCGCATCCTGCTGGCCGCTGATCTTTCGGCGCACAGCCTGCCGGCCCTCAAGCTGGTGCTGCTGGCCGGCGAAAG
Source organism: Luteimonas qiangzhengi (assembly GCF_039548515.1). NCBI lineage: Bacteria > Pseudomonadati > Pseudomonadota > Gammaproteobacteria > Lysobacterales > Lysobacteraceae > Luteimonas > Luteimonas qiangzhengi. The sequence continues at coordinate 57,022 of NZ_JBCLVE010000014.1, forward strand.
CTTGGCGCCCGCCGATGCCAACAGCTGGATCGCCCTGTTTGGCGAACGCATCCGTCTGGTCAATCTGTACGGCCCCACGGAAACCACCCTCGCCAAGTTTTTCCACCGGCTGCCGGCGACGCCAGTCGAGGGGAGCTTTGTTCCAGTCGGCAAGCCGATTCCCGGTGCAGAAGCGCTGCTGCTGGATGGGAACCTGGAGCACTGCGCGCCGGGCGAAATCGGTGAAATGTTCATCCGCACGCCGTACCGGAGCCTCGGCTACTGCAATGAGCCCGGGTTGACCGCTGCGGCGTTCATCCGCAATCCGTACGGCACCGGTCCCGAGGACCTGCTGTATCGCACCGGCGACCTGGCGCAGTGCCTGCCGGATGGAAATTACCGGTTCGTTGGCAGGAAGGACTTCCAGGTCAAGATCCGCGGCAACCGCGTGGAGCCCGGCGAGATAGAAGCGCACATGCGTGATTGCCCCGGCGTTCGCGAAGCAGTGGTGGTGGCGCGCGAGGACCGGCCGGGCGATGTGCGCCTGGTGGGCTACTACCTGCCCGGTGCCGCGGCGCCGGGCGAAGAGGTCACGCCGGTCAGCCTGCGCTCGCTGCTGGCCAGTCGCCTGCCGGCATACATGGTGCCGGACCTGTGCATTGCGATGGAGCGGATGCCGCTCTCGGCCAACGGAAAGCTGGATCGCGTGGCACTGCCGGCGCCGGGCAGCGCACGTCCTGATCTGGCGGTGGCCTACGCACCCCCGGTTGGATCACGCGAGCAGCAGGTATGCGAGGCGTTCGCGGCCCTTCTCGGCATCGAGCGCGCCGGGCGGCACGACAACTTTTTCGACCTGGGTGGCAATTCGATGCTGGCCGTGCAGCTGCTTGGTCGACTGCAGCAGCATGCGGAACAGCCATTGCCGGCCACGCTGATCTACGCCCACCCGACGCCGGCCTCGTTTGCCGCTGCGCTGGTGCAGGGCGCTGAGGCGGACGTTGGCCAGCGCCGCTTCGCCGGTGCGCGTCGCGATGCGCCCCAAGCCACCCCGCAGACGGGACCGGCCCACGAGCCGGTGGCCATCATTGCGATGGCCGGGCGCTTCCCAGGCGCGGCCGATGTGGAAGCGTTCTGGGACAACCTGTGTGCCGGGCGCGATTCGATCACCACCTTTGCGCAGGACGAGCTTGATCCGTCCATTCCGCTGGCCGATCGCATGCATCCGTCCTACGTGACCGCGCGCGGAATCATCGAGGGAGTGGAGCAGTTCGATGCCGCCTTCTTCGGCATCAGTCCGCGCGAAGCCGAGCTGATGGATCCGCAGCACAGGATCTTCCTGGAGCTGTGCTGGGAATGCATGGAGCGCGGCGGTGAAATCCCCGATGCGTCCACCGTGCCGGTGGGCGTGTTCGCGGGGACCTATCACTCCACCTATCTGCGCCGACACGTCGAGGCCCATCCCGAGCTGGTGGACGAGGTGGGCACCTATCAGGTCACGCTGGCCAACGAGAAGGACTACATCGCCACCCGCGTTGCCCACAAATTGAACCTCACCGGGCCTGCGATCAGCATGTACACCGCCTGCTCGACTTCGCTGGTGACGATCTGCCAGGCGGTGGACAGCCTGCGTGCGGGCGCGTGCGACATGGCCCTGGCCGGGGGCAGTTCGGTGGTGTGCCCGCCGCGCAGCGGACACATCTACCAGGAGGGGGCGATGCTGTCCCCGGATGGTCATACGCGCCCTTTCGACGCCGGGGCCAAGGGCACGGTGTTCAGCGATGGTGCTGCGGTGGTGCTGCTCAAGCGTCTGTCCGATGCGATCAGGGACGGCAACCCGGTTTACGCGGTGGTTCGCGGCGGGGCGGTCAACAACGATGGCGGAGGCAAGGCCAGCTTCACCGCGCCGAGCAGCGACGGCCAGGCCGCGGTGATCGCGATGGCGCAAGCACGCGCGGGCGTGTCACCGCGTGACATCAGCTACCTGGAGGCACACGGCACCGCCACCCCGATGGGCGATCCGATCGAGATCGAAGGGCTGGTGAAAGCGTTCCGTCGCGGCACGGCCGATAATGGGACGGCCGATAGCGGCTTCTGCAGGATCGGTTCGGTCAAAAGCAACTTCGGGCATCTGGTGATCGCCGCCGGTGCGGCGGGCGTGATCAAGACTGCGCTGTCGCTGAGCGAGCGCCGGCTCCCGCCCAGCCTGCACTTTGAGCGTCCCAATCCCGCCATCGATTTCCCCACGACGCCGTTCGTGGTCAATGCCGCCATGAGCGAATGGAGTGATGCGAACGGACCGCTGCGGGCCGGCGTGAGCTCGTTCGGGGTGGGTGGCACCAATGCGCACGTGGTGCTGGAACAGGCGCCTGCGCTGCCGGCCTCCGATCCGGATGATGGCCCCCAGCTGCTTGCACTGTCGGCGCGCTCACCTGCTGCGCTGGGGACGGCGGCCACGCAGCTGGCCGACTTCCTGGACGGTGCGCAGGACATCAACCTGGCCGACGTGGCGTGGACACTGGCGTCCGGGCGCAAGGCGTTCGCGCACCGCGCAGTGGTGGTGGCCTCGGAGGTGTCGGAAGCTGCTGCCGCGCTACGCAGCCCGGAATTGGCCACCACCGTCAGGCGGAGCAAGCCGGCCAGGGACCGTGAGGTGGTGTTCATGTTTCCTGGCCAGGGATCCCAATACGCCGGCATGGGGCGTGCCCTCTACCAGGCCGAGCCCGGGTTCGCTTCTGCTTTCGACCAGTGCGTCGAAGGTTTGAGCACCGGCCCCGGCCTGGACCTGCGCGCGCTGATGTTCGGTGATGATCCGGCGGCACTGCTGCCGACCGGCGTGATGCAGCCGGCCATCTTTTCAATGGAATACGCGCTGGCGCGGCTGTGGATGGAGCGCGGGCTGGTGCCGGTGGCCATGATCGGCCACAGCCTGGGCGAACTGGTTGCGGCCACTTTGGCCGGTGTGTTTTCCCTGTCCGACGCGCTGCGCCTGGTGGCGATGCGCGGGGCGCTGATGCAGGCCCAGCCAGCGGGCGGAATGCTGACGGTGCGGATGGGCAGCGACGAGCTGCTGGCGCGCCTGACCCCCGGGCTTTCGTTGGCCGCGGAAAACGCGCCGGGGTCCAGCGTGGCCTCCGGTCCGGCCGATGAGATCGAGCGGCTGAAGGCGCAGTTGGAGGTGGAAGGCGTGGCCTGTCGCATGCTGCAGACATCCCATGCGTTCCATTCGAAGATGATGGAGCCGGTGGTCCCGCCGCTGCTGGCCGAGATCGAGGCGATCCAGCGCTCGGCTCCGACGCTGCCGCTGGTGTCCACGGCCACCGGGGAGTGGCTGGATGCCGATACGGCCACTTCGCCGGAATACTGGGCGCGCCACCTGCTGCAGCCCGTGCGCTTCGCCACGGCGCTGGCCCGGGTGCTGGAAACCCCGGGCCGCGTGCTGCTGGAGGTGGGCACGCGCACCACGCTCACCTCCCTGTCGCGCCAGCATCCGGCTCTGCAGCAGCAGGGCGCCACGGTGGTGGCATCGCTGGCCGATGCCCCGGCCGATGAGATCGCCGCGTTCCGCTTGGCGGCCGGGCAGCTTTGGGCGCAGGGCGTGGATGTGGATCCCGGCATGTTTGATCGCCGCAAGATCCGTCATCGCCTGCGCCTGCCGACCTATCCGTTCGAGCGCAAGCGCTTCTGGGTGGACGCCGCACCCGCGACGGCCGCGGATCAGCGCCAGCCACGGGCAGCGCCGGAGATTGCCAGGGGCGTGGATGCGCCCGACGAAGTGCTCATGGGCCAGGAGGAAGGTGCTGTCGGGCAGGTGGGATACGCTGATCGACAGACGCGATTGCTGGCCCAGCTCAGAAGCCTGTTCGGTGGGTATCTGGGCATGGACATTGATGCCGAAGACAACGCCACCAGCTTCGTCGAACTTGGTCTGGACAGCCTGATGTTGACCCAGGTGGCCAGGAAACTGCAGGGCACTTTTGATGTGCCGGTGACGTTCCGGCAGCTGATGGGCGAGCAGGGATCGCTTGACCGTCTTGCGGCATGGCTTGACCGCGAACTTCCGGCTGCCGAGGCGGAGTCCCAGACGCCCGTACCGGCCGAAGCTGGGCGCGATGACGAGCAGGATGACGGGCGCGATGACGCGCCTGCCGGTACCCAGGCGCCGACAACGGCGTCACAGCAGGAAATCTGGTTGGCCGGCGAGATGGGAGCGGAAGGCGGGCTCGCCTTCAATCTGTCGATGTCGCTGCGCATGCGCGGCCGGCTGGACCTGCAGGCGCTGCGGGCTGCATTGAAAGATCTGGTTGCACGGCACGACGCGCTGCGCTCGCACCTGTCCCAGGACGGACAAACGTTGCACGTGCTCGACGATGCCGGGATCGACCTGGAAGTCATCGACCTCACGGCGCTGGACGGCGAGGCGCGCGAATCGCGACTCCAGGAGCGCAAGCGTCTGGCGGCCGAGCAGGCCTATGCGCTTGATGCCGGACCGCTGTTCCGCGCCGAGCTGCTGCAGCTCGCCGATGGTGAGAACCTGCTGTTGCTGGCTGCGCACCATGTGATCTGCGACGGCTGGTCGTGGGGGCTACTGGTGCGCGAGCTGGGCGTGCTGTACCGGCGCCAGCTGGGCGAGACCGGTGATCCGCTGCCCGAGCCGGCGAGCTTCCTGGACTACGCCCGTAACGAAACTGCCCGGGCCGAGGAGGGTCTGGACAGCGCAGACGAAGCGTATTGGCTCGAGATCTTCCAGACGCCACCACCGCCGCTCGACCTGCCCGCTGACCGGGCACGGCCCGCGCAGCGCACGTTTGCTTCCGCACGCGTGGATCACACCATCGACGAGGCGCTGCTGGACGCCGTGCGCAGCATGGGCGCCAGCCGTGGGGCGAGCCTGTTCGCGACGCTGCTGGCGGGGCTGTCCGGGCTGCTGTCGAGGCTGTCGAGGCTGTCGGGGCAGTCGGATATCGTCATCGCGATCCCGGCCGCGGGCCAACCGGCGGAGGGACACGAAAGTCTGGTTGGACACTGCGTGAACACGCTGCCGCTGCGGTTCGACGTGGATCCGTCAAAGCCATTCCCCGATCTGGTGGAGGACTCCCAGGCACGCCTGATCGATGCCATGGAGCATCGCCACTGCACGTTCGGCACGCTGCTCAGCAAGCTCCGTATCGCCCGTGATCCGTCGCGGGTGCCGCTGGTCAACGTGATGTTCAACCTCGAACAGGCCTATGCGAGGGAGCAGGATTCTTTCCCCGGCCTGGCGGTTGAAGCAGGCCACAACCCGCGCAGTTTCGAGGCGCTGGAGCTGTTTGTGAACGCCGCCCGGGTGGGTGACGGCCTGCGTCTGGAATGCCAGTACAACCGCGACCTGTACGACGAGGGCACGGTGCGCCGCTGGCTGCGCGCCTACGAAACCCTGCTGCGCGCGGCGGTGGAACGGCAAACGTGCGAGTTCGGTGATCTTGCGCTGGTGGATGCGGTGGAGCAGGCGGAACAGGCCGCGCTGCAGCCGGTGCCTGTGCCGTTCGACCGCGACCGGCTGATGCACGAGCATTTTGAGCTGCAGTGCGACCGGTCACCCGAGCGCATCGCGGTGAGCTTCGGCGCCTCCCGCTTCAGCTATGCGGAGCTGGAAGACCGCTCGAACCGCATCGCCCACCTGCTGCGAAGCCACGGCGTGCGCCGCGGCGCGCTGGTGGGACTGGCGGTGGATCGCGGCTTCGACATGGTGGCCTCGGTCCTGGGCGTGCTGAAGGCGGGTGCGGGCTGGGTGCCGCTGGACCCGCAGTTTCCGCACGATCGGCTGGCCTATATGGCCGGGGATGCGAACCTGGCAGCGCTGCTGACCACGGGTGCGCATGCGGCCGTCTTTGACCTGCGCGGCCGGCCCGTTCTGCCATTGGACACGCTGGATGCCGAACTGGCGGCCGCGCCGTCCACGCGCATTGGTCGCGACGATGGCGCCGCTGAGGCCGAGGGCGTCGCCTACGTGATCTACACGTCCGGATCCACCGGATTGCCCAAAGGCGTGCGGGTTCCGCATCGGGGGGTATCCAATTTCCTCACCGGCATGCGTCATGAGCCCGGAATGGTTGCCGATGACCGGCTGCTTGCGGTGACCACGCTGTCCTTCGACATCGCGGTGCTGGAGCTGCTGCTGCCGCTGAGCGTGGGCGCGATGATCGTGCTGGCCGATCGCGACACCGCCGCGGATGGTGCCGCGCTGGCGTCGCTGCTGGCCAGCAGCCGGGCGACGGTCATGCAGGGCACGCCGTCCACCTGGTGGATGCTGCTTGAATCCGGGTGGACAGGTGCGCCGGGCTTCACCGCGCTGTGCGGGGGTGAACCGATGCCGCCGGACCTCGTCGCGCAGCTGCTGCCACGCTGCGGTGCACTGTGGAACCTGTACGGACCCACCGAAACCACGGTGTGGTCAACGATCGCGCGGATCACTCCCGGCTCCGAGCAAGGCGACACGCCGGATACCATGCCCGACATCAGCATCGGCCACCCGATCGCGAACACCCGGGTCTGGATCCTTGATCCGCGTGGCGGGCTGTGTCCCTCGGGCGTGGCGGGTGAGATCGCCATCGGCGGCGAGGGAGTGACGCTGGGCTACCTGGACCGCCCCGAGCTGACCGCTGGGCGCTTCGTTGCCGACCGTTTCAGCACGGATCTGCACAAGGGCCCGGGCCTGCTTTACCTCACCGGAGACCTGGGCCGGTGGCGCGCTGACGGGCAGCTGGAACACCACGGCCGGCTCGATTTCCAGATCAAGATCCGTGGCCACCGGATCGAGCCGGGCGAGATCGAGACCCTGCTTGCAGCCCGCGACGAGGTTGCACGTGCGCTGGTGATGGTGCGCGAGGACCGGCCGGGTGACCAGCGGCTGGTGGCCTATGTCGTCGCTGCCACCGGTGCCGGAATTGAACACGATGCGCTGCGCGGCTATCTGCGCGGCCAGCTTCCTGCCTACATGGTGCCGCAGCACTTCGTCGTGCTCGCCGCCCTGCCGCTGCTCCCGAATGGAAAGGTTGACCGCCACGCGCTGCCGGTACCGTCCGCACAGTCCAGCCAGGTGCCGCATGAAGCGGCCCGGGTGACCGACCCGCGCGTGCTCTACCTGTCTGAAGTCTGGTCGCGCCTGCTGGGTATGCCCGCCGGTCCGGAGGACAACTTCTTCGACCTGGGCGGCCATTCCATGCTGGCGGTGCAGATGGCCAACCGCGTCGAACGTGAAACAGGAGTGCGGATCAAGCTGATCCGGCTGGGTGCGGAAACCCTGGCGCAGGTTGCCGAGGGGCTGCCGATGGCGGCGGACGCAGCCGGGCAGACAAGCGGTTTCCGGGCGCGGATAGGCAATGGCATGCGGCGCCTCTTCAGGCGCACGGCGGATTCGTCGCCGTGATCGCGGTGGGACGAATGGATACGTGATGGACAGCGGGGGACGCTATGAATAACGGGAACTGGGAGCCGTTCTGGCTCGGATCGACTGCGCGTCCGCTGTATGCGGCGCTGCACGCTGTGCCGGGCGTTGCCACGACGGGAGTGGTGCTGGTGCCACCGCTGCTGGACGAGCAGCCGCGCAGCCGCCGCTTCATCACAGAAGTGGCCAACGAGCTGGCGGGATTGGGCCTGCCTTCGCTGCGTTTTGATTTCCTTGGCACCGGCGATTCCTGCGGCCGCGGGGATGAAGTGGATTTCCAATCCATGCGCTGCGACCTGGACCTGGCCACCGCGGCACTGCGCGCGCGGACCGGCGCGCGGCGGGTGGTACTGGTGGCGTGGCGTGGCGCGGCGCTGGTTGTGCACGATTGGCTGGCACGGGGCGGAAAGGCGGATCTGGTCGTTCTCTGGGAGGCGTTGGCTGATGGCGCCGACTGGCTGGAACGGCTGGTGCGGGCTGACGCAGCGGCAAGAGTGACACTGCCTGCTCCGCGCCCGGGCGTGCCGCGTCCGAGCGATGCCCCCGACGGCCAGCTGATGGGTTTCATGGTGTCCGCACGCCTGCGCCACGACCTGGCGCGGGCCCGGTTGGAGGGGCCACGGCGGGCGGACGGCTCACGGATGTGGGCGGTGGCGCGCGAGGAAGACCCGCCATCCCCGGTGCAGTTCGAGCGGGTCGTTCCGCTGCCTGCATCGGCGCCGAGGCTGGAAGGCGGGGCGTCGATGGCCGGCACCTTGTTCATGACGCCGCCGATGCGCGAGCTGGTGCGCGGGCTGGGTTCATCGATACGCGCGACGCCATGGGCATGAACATGGCGCACTGCAGTGAGCGTTTCGCAATCGATGAACCCGCGAACGTGATCGTGCGGTTTGGTCCGGACGATCGCCTGACCGGCGTGCTGTCCGGCGCGCACGGCACGGGACCCACGCTGCTCCTGCCAAGCGCAGGCCTGCAGCCCCGCGCCGGTCCTTTCCGCCTGCACGTGGAGTTGGCCGAACGGCTGGCAGCCAGTGGCATCCGCAGCTTCCGCTACGACATTCCCGGCGTGGGTGAGGCACCACGACTGCCCGGATGTGACGCCGCGGGCGCAACGCGGGCCGCCATGGATGTGCTGGAGGCCCGGCATGGCTGCAGCACTTTCGCCGTGGGCGGGATCTGCAGCGCAGCGGACGCGGGCTGGGAGGTAGCGAACCTGGACCCGCGGGTGTCGGCGCTGCTGCTGCTCGATGGGATCTGCTTTGCCGGCCCCTGGTACACCTGGGCGCGCATGACCGGTTTGCTGCGCCGCCTGCCGGGCGAATGGCGCTCGTTGGCGCACAAGCTGCAGTCACGCATGCGCGAGGATGCAGGCCCGGATCCCGCGGATTTCCGCTCCTGGCCGGACCGGGCGCGGGCGCGGCGCGAGTTCGAGCAGATGGTGCTGCGGGATGTTCGCCTGCTTTTCATCTTCAGCGGCGGCTACGGGGAACAGTTCCTGCATCCGCGCCAGTTTGGCTGGACCTTCGGCCCGCTGGCCAGGGATCCGCGCGTGGTGATGCATTACTGGCCGGAAGCCGATCACACCTACTTCGGAAGAATCCAGCGTGATCGGCTGATCACGACGGTTGATCAGTGGATGGCTGCACTGGCGGCAGAGACGGGGCCGTGAGCCGCGAAGCCGCGGCCGTCACGCCGCTGTATCCGGTGTCCGGGGAGCGGGGCAGGCCGTCGCGGGTGGTGCTGGTGGCCCCGGCGAGCGTTCCCGGCTGGCTGCGGGCGTTCCGTGACCTGGCGGTGCGCACCGGATGGATCGATCTTGTGCTGGTGTCCGGCTTCGACGTGCCTGCGCCCGATTTCGAAGAGATCGGCTTCGATATGCGCCTGTTCCTGGCGCTGGAGCGCGTCGTGCACCGCAATGCCAACACAAGCCTCGAGCCGGAAGTGATTGCCCGCGAGCCTCCTGCGTACCACGCGCAAGGCGCGTTGGAACGCCTGCTCGAGCAGGTTCAAGCGCTGTCTCCCGACGTGGTCCTGCTGATTGGTCCCCAGGCATGGGCAGCCCGTCTCGCTCCGCTGGCACGCCTTGGCTGCTGGCATCTGGACGCCAGTCTTGTCGACCCCCGTTACGCAGGCCTGAGCCTGGCCGGGTCGGTGCTGCGGGCTGATCCGGCCACGCGGGTGGAGCTGGTGTTGCAGGATGCGGACGGCGTTGAGACCGTGCTGGCCGGCAGTTCCAGCCGGACCCGGCTGCCTTCGTTCCTGATGACGCGCAATGACGCGTTTTCGAAGCTGCCGCAGCTGCTGCTGCGCGGACTGCTGCGGGCCGCGTCCAGCACGTCCACGAGCACTGGATCCTGGCAGGAGCGCCAACCGGTCACGCTGAAGCTGTCGCCACGTGCGCCTTCCGGGCCGAACGAAGGGCTGCGCCTGCTGCTGGCGACGTCGCTGGCCAAGGTCCGCTCGCTGGTCCGGCGTTTCAAATACCAGGGCTGGGCAATTGTGGTACGCAGGAACCCGGAGCCGCTTGATCCGTATGCGCCGGTGATCGGTTCACACACCGTCCTTGAGGCGGCCGAGGGCTGGTGGGCCGACCCCTGTGTGGTGCTGGACGGCGCACGCACGCTTGTATTCGTCGAGGAGATGGATCTGGCCACCAACCGGGCCCTGATTGCCTGCGTGGAGCTGTACGAAGGCGGTGCCCGCCGCCTCGGAACGGCTCTCAGCGAGCCGGGCCACCTGTCGTTTCCGCAGGTGTTCGCCTGGCAGGAGCACTGGTATATGACCGTGGAGACGGGCTACGCACGGCGCGCCAGCCTGTACCGGGCGGTGGATTTCCCACTGCAGTGGGTCCGCGTCCGTGATCTGGTGACGGGCTGGTCCTGCGTGGATTCCGTGCTGCACCATCACGATGGTCACTGGTACCTGTTCGTCAACGTGGCTGAGAACGGTGAAGGCACCAGCGATGACCTGTTCCTGTTCATAGCTGAAAGCCTGGAAGGCCCGTACACGCCCCATCCGGCCAGTCCGCTGGTGTGCGATGTGAGGCGGGCCCGGATGGCGGGCCGTCTGTTCCACCATCGGGGTCGGCTGATCCGGCCGTCCCAGGACTGCGGGCCCAATTACGGCGCAGCGGTGGTGTTCAACGAAGTGCTGGAGCTTGGACCGCAGGTGTATCGCGAACGCCCGCTGTCGCGGCTGGCGCCCGATTGGGGGCCGGCGCTGCATGGCTGCCATACCTACAGTGCCGGTGGGGGCTGCGAAGTGCTGGATGTCGCCGGCCGCCCGCCGGCCGGTTCAGTGCGTCTTCGCCTGTTCGATGGTGGCCGGACGGAAGCCAGCTGAGCGCCATGGCCAGCCCTCCGGACAAGGCGACGGCAGCGCATGCGCAGCCAGCCGACCTGCTGCGGCCACCGCCGGGGATGGGCACCCACTACCTGCGCTACTCGGTGTCCAACGCGCTGGTGCTGCTGGCGGGATTCATTTCGTTTCCGATCCTCACCCGGATGCTGGACAACACCGAATTCGGCATCCTGCGCTACTACGAGACCTTCATGCTGATCGGGGTCGCGCTGGCGAAGCTCGGGTCACAGCACGCGATCGTGCGCCTGTATCCCTACGGCGATCCAGGACGGATGCGGGCGTTCGGCACCAATGTCGTCCTGCTGCCGCTGGCCCTGTCAGTGGGGCTGTGTACGCTGGCCGTGGCAGGGATGCTGTTGTGGGGCCATTGGGGCGACAGGAGCCTCAGCCCGGTCCTGTGGTGCGTGGTGCTGATGACGCCGATGCTGGCGGTGAGCGCCATCGTGCAGTCGGTGATGCGGGCGGGCGAGCGCTCGGACACCGTCATGGTGACCCGAATCATTGGCCGCATGCTGGAGCTGGCGCTGGTGCTGGGCGCTGTCATCATGGTCCAGCAGAGTGCGCTTGCCGTGTACGGCGGCAAGCTCATCGCGACAGCGCTGTTGCTGGCGTGGCTGATGTACTGGCTGCGGCGCAATATCCGGTTCGCGCGTGAGACGTTTGACGCTGGTGCTTTGCGTGGCGCCCTGATCTACGGCCTGCCGTTGATGGGGCACGAGCTGGCCTACGCCATTCTCAGCAACGTCGATCGCGTGATGCTCCGGGCGATCACCGATGACTTCGCCGTCGTGGGGATCTACACCATCGGCATGGCACTGGCGATGCAGGTGAACCTGTTCATCGATACCACGCTGTCGGAGGCGTTTGTGCCGGTGGCCAACAGGGCCTATGAGACGGGCGGCAACAGGACCGTGCGCGCGCTGAAGCGGCGCGTCCTGGTGCCGATGACCTACGCAGTGGTGGCCATTATTGCGATGGCGCTGGTGACCGGTGAAGACCTGATCGTGGCGCTCAGCGGACCCTCGAAAGCGGCGTCGGGCGAGGTGTTCGTGGTGCTGGCGATCACCGTGGCAGCGCACTCGTTGCTTGGTATTTCAAACTTCGGCCTGCTGTTGAAGCGCCGCACGATGCCGGTGCTGTGTATTACCGTCGCCACTGCGGTCATCAACGTGGCAATGAATTTCATCCTGATCCCGCGAATGGGATACATGGGCGCCGCATGGGCTGCCGCGATCAGCTATGCGGCCATGAGCGCGGCCCGTTTCATCTGGTGTCCGCGCGGGCTGGTGCAGCTGCCCGCTGTCCGCACCCTGGCGGTGGCGATAGCCCTGGGCGCGGTGCTGGTGAGCGTGGCCCAGGGGTTTGATCTGTTCGCAGTGCAGGGGGCATGGGCCCGTCTGGTGGTGGCAGGGGCACTGTTTGTGCCCCTGTACCTCTTGCCTGTGGTGGTCCTGGATCCGGACATGCGTGGTGCCGCGCTCGCGCTCTGGGCGCGGGCGACGGCACGCATGCGGACGCAATTACCGGATGGTGTAGGTGAGTGAAGCGCTGCTGTCGTGCACACCGCCGGCGCCGCTCTTGACGTTGGCCGAGATGCCATGACGCCCGGATCGCGCGGAAGCGGGTGAAGTCACTTCCAGCCTGGCGCGATACGTCGCCCCGGGGGCGATGCGTGCGCTGTTTGCGCTCAGTGCACCGGTCCAGCCGGAAGGAACGGACCGGCCGATCTGGAACGTCTGTGCGGTGTTGCAACGATCGTCGTTGTTGCGGATCGACACCGTGTACCTGGTGGTGCGGCCGGCCCGTCCGGAGGACACGCCGGTCAGTCGCACGGTCGGCTCACGACGCGCGCAGCTGGTGGCCGTATCCGCGATCCGGTAGGTGGCCGAAGCATTGGCGGAATGGGCCGCGATGCTGCTGCTCACGCCTGCGCCGATCCCGTAGTTGCCGGCACGTGCGTTGGACGGCGACGTCACGCTGAGGGTGGTTTTGAAGGTGGCGCCGGGTTCGATCTTGCTACTGCTGTCCGCCAGCGATGCGCTCCAGCCACTGGGTACGGTCTGGGCAAGGAAAAACGTCTTTCCGTAGCAGATCGCCGGGTCGTTGTTGCGCACCGAGACGGTGTAGTTGACCTTGCTGCCGGCCGACGCCGCGGTCGACGGCCCGGTGATGGTGAGCGTCGGTGCCTGGCGGGTGCAGGTGGTGGGCGTGGGATCGGGGGTCGGGGTCGGGGTCGGGGTCGGGGTCGGGGTGGGCGTGGGGGTCGGGTCCGGAGTCGGGCCCGGGCCCGGGGAGCCCGCAGCAGCGCCGTACTCGTATGCACCAATGTCATTGGCGGCACCGACCGGGCGCTTTCCGCCGAGGAAGTCGGTGGTGATCGCGCTGATCATCGGTGCCTTGTCGATCACCGGGCTGCCCGATCGCGGCTCGGCGTCGAAGCCGGCCAGGGTCATGTTGGCGAGCCTGGGGTCCGCGCAGGTGACGCCGCTGGGGCAAGAGGACAGGTTCCAGCCGAGGTTGCCCGAGATGTTGAGGGTGCCCGGCGCCTTGCCTGCGTTGAACGCACGCTTGGAGCCGTTGACGAAGTACGGGAAGCCGACCACGACGTTGTTGCGGATGTCGATGCGGTCCGACGAATTGCCGCTGTTGTAGGTGATGTTGCCATCGCCTTCGCCGGCCAGGGTGTTGTGGCGCAGGGTGGCGGTATGGCCGCCGTTGAGCACCAGCAGCACGGTGGCACCGTAGGCGCGGCAGATATCGCCTTCGGTCATGTTGTACTTGCCCTTGAAGTAGGTGCAGTGACCGACCAGGACCGAGTTTTCAACCGTTGAATTGCCGGTGATCTTGACCTGATTGCCGGCGTTGCCGGCCGCGTACACCCGGCGCAGGGTGACGCTGGAGTTCGGCGACCCGTCCATGTGGTAGA
>NZ_JBCLVE010000015.1:0-126491 GCF_039548515.1 Luteimonas qiangzhengi
AGCCAGGATCAAACTCTTCACTTAAGTCTTGCAGGGCCGAAGCCCTTAAGTCTTGAGTGCAGTCGTCGTTACCTGAGCCCCAATTACTCGCTTGCATTTGCATGCATTTGAATCTTTGTTGCTCTTGCGACAAACGTCTGCATTTTGTGGATGGTCACCCACCTGCCAGACGCCCGCACAAGTCACCTGCGCACACTGTCAAAGAACTCGGGAACAGGCCTCAGCGCCTGGATCCCAACCCCTCGCAAGTTCTCGAGGGGAGCCGCACATGATAGCGCGGATTTGGTTTCTGTCAACACCTCATGAGGGTGACTTTCTTCCGCCGCTCCCTGTTCAGTCGATGACTGTTCGGGGAGCGAGCCGCACATTCTAGCGCGGGTTTGAAGAAGGTCAACACCTTTCGGGTAAATACTTTCGTGACCGCGTCCCTGCGCGGTTTTGCCTGCTTTTGCACCGCGATGACAGGTTCACCCACCAACATCCAGAATCAGATGCATGCCCGTACATGACTCCCACATCGGCCTATGGCTGCTGGCCATCGACTGGTTGATCCGCATCGCCGCCCTGTTCTGGATCCCCACCCGGACCACGCCGGCCGCCGCGCGCAGCTGGCTGCTGCTGGTCGGGTTCCTGCCGCTGGTCGGCCTGCCCCTGTATCTATTGTTCGGCCATCCCTGGCTCTCGCACGAACGGGTCCGTCGCCAGGCCGAAGCATCCCAAGCCATCCGTGAAGGTCAGGCGCCGCAGGCCGCCCTGCGCTGGACCCCACCCGGCACCGCCGCCGACAGCGAGATCGCGCCCCTGGTTGAACGGCTGGGGGGATTCATGCCGGTGCGCGGCAACTCGGTGCAATTGCTTGATGACTACGACGGCTCGCTCCGGGCGCTGGTTGAAGCCATCGACGGGGCCAGCACACGTGCACACCTTCTGTATTACCTCATGCACGAATGCGCCGTGGGCGAGGCCGTTGCCCAGGCCCTGATCCGCGCCGCCGCCCGCGGAGTGCAGTGCCGTCTGCTGCTGGATGCCATCGGTGCCAAGCAGGGCCTGCGCGCCTATGCCCACAGGCTGCGCACGGCCGGCGTGGAAGTGCACGACATGCTGCCCGGCGGTCTGCGCTGGCGACGCAGCGGACGGATGGACCTGCGCAACCATCGCAAGCTGGCGGTAATCGACGATGACGTGGCCTTTGTCGGATCGCAGAACCTGGCCGCGGCGCAATTTGTGCCCGGACATCCCAACCGCGAGCTGGTGGCGCAGATCCGCGGACCGGCGGTGGCCCACGTGGAAGCCATGTTCGCGGTTGACTGGTATCTGGAGACGGGCGAGCTGCTGGCCGTCTCTCCGACCCGGCCATTGCAGGACGAGGATATGGCCCTGCAGCTGCTGCCCAGCGGCCCCGCATTTCCCTACCCCAACGCCCGCGACACCGTGGAAACCCTGATCCACCTGGCCCAGCGCCGGCTGGTCATCACCACGCCGTACTTCGTGCCCGACGACAGCACCATGAACGCGCTGCGGGTAGCCGCACTGTCGGGCGTTGAAGTGCAGCTGATCCTTTCGGCCAGCAACAACAAGCCGCTGGCCAACCTGGCCCAGGAGGCCTGCTATGAGGAGCTGTTGGCATGCGGGGTGCAGATCTCGCTCTATCGGCCGAACTTCCTGCACGCCAAACATATGAGCGTGGACGAGGAGATCGCCATGGTCGGCTCGCTCAACCTCGACATCCGCTCGTTCGCCCTGAATGCCGAGATCGGCCTGATCTTCTACGACCAGCGCGTGGTGGCGAGGATGCGGGAGATCGAGGCCGGCTATCTGGACGACGCGGTGCACCTGTCACTGGAGCAGTGGCAGCAGCGGCCGCGCTTCAAACGCAGCCTGGAAGCCATCGCCCGGCTGGCGGATTCGTTCCTTTAGGCGGGCTGCGCCGGCGCTGTTCCGCACAAGGACGCGTTGCGTACACTGGGTCGGGTTCGCGCGGGAGGGCGGGAATTGTCGAACTGGGTGCTGCTGCTGGTGTCGCTGGGCTACGCCGGGCTGCTGTTTGCAGTGGCGTGGTGGGGTGACCGTAACCCCGGTTTCACCCAGCGCCCGGCCCTGCGCCCGGTGGTCTACAGCCTGGCCCTGGCGGTGTACTGCTCGTCGTGGACGTTCTACGGCGCGGTCGGCACCGCGGCGCGCAACGGCCTGGGCTACCTGCCGATCTACCTGGGCCCGCTGCTGCTGCTGATCTTCGGCTGGCGGATCCTGGAACGCCTGGCGCTGATCGCGCAGTCGCAGAACACGGTCTCGATCGCCGACTTCATCGGCGCCCGCTACGGCCGCTCGCAGCGGCTGGCGGCAATGGTTGCGCTGATCGCGCTGATCGCCGCGGTGCCGTACCTGGCACTGCAATACAAGGCGGTGGCGCTGAGCCTGCAGGTGCTGGGCGGCGAACGCATGCCGACCGGTACGTTCGGGGACCCGGCGCTTTACGTGGCCCTGCTGATGGCGCTGTTCGCGGCCCTGTTCGGGACCCGCCAGGTCGACGCCACCGAGCACCGGCCCGGCATGATGCTGGCGATCGCGCTGGAGTCGCTGGTCAAGCTGGTGGCGCTGGTGGCGGTGGGGATCTTCGCGGTGTTCTGGTTCGACGGCAGCGAGCTTGCCCTGGCGGATGCCTCGCGCGAGCTGCTCGCCAACACCCCCTCGGTGGGCTTTGCCGGACAGATGCTGCTGGCCTTCACCGCCATCATCTGCCTGCCACGCCAGTTCCACGTGGCGGTAGTGGAATGCGTGGACGTGCGCGACATCCGCCGTGCGCGCTGGCTGTTCGGCGGCTACCTGGTGCTGATCAGCCTGATGGTGCTGCCGATCGCCGCCGCCGGCGCGACCCTGTTCGCCGGCGACGGCTCGGTGCTGGCCGACACCTACGTGCTGGCGCTGCCGCTGGCCGAGCACCGCGACGCGCTGGCGCTGTTCGCCTACGTGGGCGGGTTTTCGGCCGCCACGGGCATGGTGATCGTGGCCAGCGTGGCGCTGGCGATCATGGTCAGCAACGACCTGGTAATGCCGCTGCTGCTGCGACGCGGATGGGCCCAGCGCCACGGCGGCGACGTCGCCTCCACCGTGCTGTGGGTGCGCCGCATCGCAATCCTGTGCTTCGCCCTGCTCGCCTACGGCTACTACCGGGCCAGCGGCAGCGATACCTCACTGGCCGCGTTCGGGCTGATGGCTTTCGCGGCGGTGGCGCAGTTCGCGCCGGCGCTGATCGGCGGGCTGTACTGGCGCGGCGCCAGCCGCCAGGGCGTCGAAGCCGGGCTGCTGATCGGCTTCGGAGTGTGGGTCTACACCCTGCTGCTGCCGACCATGACTGACGCCGGCTGGCTGGGGACGGGCTGGGTGGAGCATGGCCCCTTCGGCGTCGGCTGGCTGCGCCCGCGCCAGCTGTTTGGTATCGAAGGTTGGGACCCGCTCACACACGGCACCTTCTGGTCGCTGCTGCTCAACATCGGCGCGCTGCTGCTGGTCTCAGCACGCTGGCGACCCGGACTGGAAGAGCGGCTGCGGGCGGCACCGTTCCTGGATCCGTATGCCCAGCGGCGGGCGCTGGGTGCGAGCGACTGGCGCGGGGTGCCGATCGCCGACCTGCAGGCGCTGGCGCGGCGGGTGGTGGGTGGCAGCGCGGCCACGCGCGCGTTCACCGATTTCGCAGACAGCCAGGACATCGAGCTCACGCCCGGGACTCTGGCCGACCGCAGGTGGATCCAGTTCACCGAGCGCCTGCTGGCCGCGGCCATCGGCGCCGCCTCCTCGCGCCTGGTGATGACCAGCACCCTGCGCGGATCGGGCATGGAGCTGGCAGAGGTGATGGCGGTGCTGGACGAGGCTGGTCAGGAGCTGCGTTTCAACCGCGAGATCCTCTCCAGCACGCTGGAGAACATCGATCCGGGCGTGAGCGTGGTCGACCACGACATGCGCCTGGTGGCGTGGAACCGGCGCTACCAGGAACTGTTCGACTACCCGGACGGCATGCTCTACGTGGGCCGCCCGGTGGGTGACCTGATCCGCTACAACGCTGAGCGCGGCGAACTGGGCGAGCTGACGCCCGCCGGGATCCAGGACGAGATCGACAAGCGCGTCGCCTACATGACGGCCGGATCGCCGCACTCGTCCGAACGCACCATCGGCAAGGGCGTGGTCACCGACGTGCGCGGACAGGCCCTGCCCGGCGGCGGCTACGTGACCAGCTACAGCGACGTGACCGACTACAAGCGGGTGGAGCGGGCGCTGCGCGAGATCAACGAAACCCTGGAGCAGCGGGTCACCGAGCGCACCCGCGAGGCCGAGATGGCGCAGCAGTCGCGCACCCGCTTCCTGGCCGCGCTCAGCCATGACGTGCTGCAGCCGCTCAACGCCGCGCGCCTGTTCGCCTCCGCCCTGCGCGAGACCGCCGAACCGGCCGAGCAGGACCGCCTGGCCGAACGGGTGGACACTTCGCTGCGCGCGGCCGAGGAACTGCTCGACGGCCTGCTGGACGTATCGCGCCTGGACGCGGGCGCGTTGCAGCCGGAGCTGACCAATTTCGACGTCGGCGAACTGCTGCGCGAGCTGGCAGCGCAGTACGCACCGATGGCCGCAGCGCGCGGGATCGAGGTGCGTGTGCACGCGGGCGAGCTTGCGGTGCGCAGCGACCGCCGGCTGTTGCGCCGGGTGCTGCAGAACTTCCTGGCCAATGCGCTGCGCTATACGCCCAAGGGACGGATCCTGATGGCCGCGCGCCCGCGTGGCCTGGATGTCGCGCTGCAGGTGTGGGACACCGGCCCGGGCATCCCCGAGCACCACATGCGCCAGATCTACGACGAGTTCCACCGCTTCCGCCAGCCGTTCGACTGGGACGAACGCGGGCTGGGCCTGGGGCTGTCGATCTGCCAGCGCATCTCGCGCCTGCTCGACCATCGCCTGGACGCGCACTCCAAGGTTGGCGAAGGCAGCATGTTTTCGATCCTGGTCGAGCGCGCCGACCAGGCCGATCCGGCGCACGGGCAGCCCGACACCCTGGACATGGCCGAACCGCTGTCCGGCCTGCGGGTGCTGTGCGTGGACAACGACCCCGACATCCTGGCCGGAATGGAGGAGCTGCTGACGCGTTGGCAGGTGGAGGTCACCAGCGCCGCCACGGTGGACCAGGCGGTGGATGGGCTGGCATCCGAGCCGAACGTGCTGCTGGTGGACTACCACCTGCATGACCGCTTCAACGGTCTGCAGACCCTGGATCTGCTGCGCGAGGCGCGACCCGGGCTGGTGGGTGCGCTGGTCACTGCCGACGGCAGCGATAAGCTCAAGCAGGCCGCGCGCGAGCACGGCTACCGGGTCCTGACCAAGCCGGTGAAACCGGCCTCGCTGCGCGCCTTCCTGGCCGCGCAGCTGCGCAAGCGCTGAACAACTGCCCGGGGCCCGTTTGCCAGCCGGGTTACACTGCCGCCCCCGCGGCGCGGCGGTCGTACGATCGTCAGGCGGCGGGTTCCACGCGCAGACATGACTTCCACGATGACCCAATCCGGCAACGGACATACCACTTCGCTGGGCGATCGCCTGCAGGCCATCATCGCCGGGCTCGACGGCGAGACCCTCACCCTGGGCCAGATGCTCGAGCGCGTTGGCAGCCAGGGGCTGCTGCTGCTGGCGGCGCTGCTGACCCTGGTGTTCCTGATCCCGGTATCCATCCCCGGCGTGAGCACGGTGTTTGGCGCCGGCATCCTGCTGATCGGCGTGAGCCGGCTGCTGGACCGGCCGCTGTGGCTGCCTGCCAGGCTGCGCGACCGCGAGCTGCCTGCCGAACGGCTGTACCAGATGCTCGGGCGCGGAATGGTCTGGGTGCGCCGGCTGGAACGCATCAGTCGCGCACACCGGCTGCCGTTCCTGGCCCAGGGCCGGGCCATGGACATTTTCAACAGCCTGGCCTTCATCTTCGCGGCACTGCTGCTGATGATGCCGTTCGGGTTCATCCCCTTCAGCAACACCCTGCCCGGTATCGCCCTGCTGTTCTATGCGATCGGCATGATCCAGCGAGACGGCGTGGCGATCCTGCTCGGGCACCTGGCGACGATCGCAACGCTGGTGTATTTCAGCGTCCTCATCGGCGGCGGCGGTTACGCGGCGCTGATGATCTGGGAGCGCTTCTTCGGCGCCTGAGCCTTAAGGCGGGGTTCCCCCGCACCGGGGCCCGTCGCAGAATGCAGGCATGGACCCGATCCCAGGCCTCGATCTCGACCAGCCACCGTTCGATCTGCTCGATGCCCCCAGCCGCGAGCGGCTGCAGGCGTCGGTTGACCTGACCCTGCACCCACCGGGCAGCACCCTGATCGAAGCCGGGCAGCCCTCGCCGCACGTGCTGGTGATCCTCAAGGGGCTGGTGCATGCCTACCAGCCCGGCGGTCAGAGCGGACAGCGTCCGTTCGGCGACTACGGACCGGGCGACGTGATCGGGGTGTGGGCGGTGATGGTCGGGCGCGCGCGCCTGAGCTACCGCGCCCAGACCGACACGCTGTGCTTCCTGATTCCATCCGCGCTGTTCCATCGGCTGCTGGCCGACAATCCCACCTTCGCGGCGTATTTCAACGAAGGCATGGCCAGCAAGGGTCGCCTGGCCGCCGGTGGGCCCGACCACGGCGAGGCGGCCGAGCTGATGCTGATCCGGGTTGCGGACGCCCGGCCCACGCCGCCGGTGCGGGTCAATGCCGACATCACCATCGCCGACGCCACCGCCCAGCTGCACGAGCGGCGGGTAGACTGCCTGCTGGTGGAGGACCCCGCGTATCCGGAGCCCGGCATCGTCACCCGCACCGACCTGCTGGAAGCGGTTGCGCTGGTGCGCGCGCCGCTGGAGGCGGAGGTCGGGCCGCTGGCCAATCGTCCGCTGGTGACGGTGGACACTTCGCAGGCGCTGTTCGAGGCGCTGATCGCGATGACCGAGCGGCGCATCGAGCGGGTGGTGGTGAAGGACCGCGGTGCCATCACCGGCACGCTGGGGCTGGCCGAGGTGCTGTCGCACTTCACCAGCCACTCGCACCTGATCGGCCTGCGCCTGGGACGCGCGCGCACGCTGGAGCAGATCACCGAAGCCGCCCAGGGCATGGACCAGCTGATCCGTGCGCTGCACGCGCACGGCGCGCGCATTTCCTACGTGATGCGATTGGTGAGCGCGCTCAACACGCGGGTGATGGGGCGGATCTTCGACCTGGTGGTGCCACCCGAAGTGCGCCCACACCTGTGCCTGCTGGTGATGGGCAGCGAAGGCCGGCGCGAGCAGCTGCTCAAGACCGACCAGGACAACGCGCTGGTGATCGCCGACGATCTTGAGTGGGACGGACTGGAAGAGGCGATGGAGCGCTTCAGCCAGGCCCTGATGGACATCGGCTATCCGCCCTGTCCGGGCCAGGTGATGGTCAACAACCCGGCGTGGCGGATGACAGTGGGCGGGTGGCGCATGCGGATCGTGCGCTGGCAGCGGCAGACCGACGGCCAGGCCTCGCTGGACCTGTCGATCGCGCTGGACGCGCGCCCGGTGGCCGGCAACGCGGAGCTGTTCACGCCGGTCAAGCGGGGCCTGATGGCGTTGGGCGAGGATGAGGTCCTGCTGCACCACCTGGCCCGGGCGACGCTCAACTTCGATACCCAGCTGAGCTTCTTCGGGCGAGTGAAGTCCGGCGACGAGGGCGTGGACATCAAGAAGGGCGGCATCTTCCCGGTCGTACACGGGGTGCGCTGCCTGGCCCTGCGCCACGGGATCGCCGAAACCGGCACCTTCGAGCGCTGCGAGCTGCTGGCCGAGCGCGGCCACCTGGCCGCGACGCTGGCACGCGACCTGCAGCAGGCGCTGAGCGCACTGCAGCGCATGCGCCTGCGCACCCAGCTGGCGGCGATCGATGCCGGAGGGACCGCCGACAACTTCATCGACACCGGCAGCCTCGGACGCCTGGACCGCGAGACGCTGCGCGACGCGCTGCACGTGATCAAGGAGTTCCGTGAGTCCATCGCCCGCAGCTTCCGGCTGTCCACATGAGCGTGCGCGAACTCAGGCGCCGCTGGCTGGCCAGGCGGCATCGGGGCAGCGAGTGGGAACGGCTGCTGCAGCCGCCCCCGACCGGAGAATGGGTCAGTCTGGATCTGGAGACCACCGGGCTGGAGCCGGGGCGCGACCATATCCTCAGCCTGGCCGCGGTGCCGGTGCGCGGGTCGCGGGTGCTGCTGTCGGAGCGGTTCGAACGCAGGATCCGACCCGACCGCGCGTTCGGCATCGAGTCCGTGCGCCACCACATGATTACTCCCGACGAAGCCGCCAGCGGCATCCAGGTGACCCGCGCGGTGCGCGAGTTTCTGCACTGGCTGGGCAGCCGCACCATTCTGGGCTATCACATCAGCTTCGACCTGGAGATGCTGGCCCCCCACGTGAAGGCGATCACCGGCTTCAACCTGCCGAACGCGCGGGTGGAGCTTGCGGACGCGTTTGCCAGCCACGTCGCCCGCTCGCGCCCCAACGATCCGCACAACCTGGCGTTCACCCACATCGCCCGCACCCTCGGCGTGCCGGTGCTGGGGCGCCATACCGCGCTGGGCGACGCCACTACGGTAGGTCTGTGCTGGCTGGCGCTGCAGCCCCGACCTACTCCACGCCGGTAGGAGCGCGCCATGCGCGCGAAACCGCGTGACATCAATCCGCGCCGCGCGGCTTCGGACAAATCACCGTGACCGAAGCTTCCCCGCAAACCATGATTCACGCGGCTTCGCGCGCATGGCGCGCTCCTACACTGTGGCGTCGTCCTCGAAGCCGTCTGCGTCTGGCGGATCCACCGCGAGGCGTCCGGCCAACAGCACGGCCTGGGTGCGGTTGGAGGCACCGAGCTTGCGCAGGATTGCGCTCATGTGGGCCTTGACGGTGGCTTCGGCCACGCCCAGCTCATAGGCGATCTGCTTGTTGAGCATCCCGGTGGCCAGCATCTGCAGCACCCGGAACTGCTGCGGGGTGAGCTCGCGGATGCGTTCAGCCACATCCTGCTCATCCGGTGTCGCGGCCGGCGCGTTCCCGGCAGCCGCCGGGGCCCAACGATTACCGTCCAGCACCTGCCGGACCGCATCGCCCAGAACCCGTGTTTCCACCGACTTGGGAATGAAGCCCATCGCGCCGTGGTCCAGCGCGCGACGCATCACTGCCGGCTCTTCGCGCGCGGAAACAATGACGACCGGCAGCTCCGGATACTGCGCGCGCAGATACACCAGGGCGCTGAAGCCGTTGGCGCCGGGGATATTGAGGTCGAGCAGCAGCAGGTCGGCGTCGGGGTCCGCCTCGACCATCGCGTACAGCCCGTCGGTGTCCTCGGCTTCGCGCAGGGTGGCGGAGGGAAGCAGGCGCGTAATCGCGCCGCGCAAGGCCTCGCGAAACAGCGGGTGATCGTCGGCGATCAGCAGGGTCGGCATCCGCAAAGACAGCTCGGCTGAACGGAGCCCGAGTGTGCACCATGGGGTCGCGCCCGTCACGCCGGCGCCCTTCCCCGGCCTGCGGGGAAGGGCATGCCATTGCCGCAATCAGCCCGGCTGGCGTCGGTCGTTGACCAGGGCCTCGACCACCGAGGGATCGGCCAGAGTGCTGGTATCGCCCAGCTGCTCGGGCGCGTTCTCGGCGATCTTGCGCAGGATGCGGCGCATGATCTTGCCCGAACGGGTCTTGGGCAGGGCGGGCGCCCACTGCAGGTGGTCGATCATCGCGATCGGACCGATCTCCTTGCGCACATGCGCGATGAGCTCCTTGCGCAGCTCATCACTGCCCTCTTCATCGCCAATCAGGGTCACGTAGGCATAGATGCCCTGGCCCTTGATGTCGTGCGGGAAGCCGACCACCGCGGCCTCGGCCACCTTTTCATGGCCCACCAGCGCGCTCTCCACCTCGGCCGTGCCGATGCGATGGCCGGACACGTTGATCACGTCGTCCACGCGGCCGGTGATCCAGTAGTAGCCGTCGGCATCGCGGCGACAGCCGTCGCCGGTGAAGTAGGTGCCCGGATAGGTCTTGAAATAGGTGTCGATGAAGCGCTCGTCATCGCCATACACCGTGCGCATCATTCCCGGCCAGGCATCGGTAATCACCAGGTTGCCCTCGCCCTCGCCCTCCACCGTGTTGCCGTTGGCGTCCACCAGCGCCGGCTGCACGCCAAAGAACGGCAAGGTGGCCGAGCCGGGCTTGAGGTCGAACGCACCGGGCAGCGGCGCAATGAGGATGCCGCCGTTCTCGGTCTGCCACCAGGTATCCACGATCGGGCAGCGACCCTCGCCGACCACATCAAAGTACCAGCGCCAGGCCTCGGGATTGATCGGCTCGCCGACCGTACCCAGCAGGCGCAGCGACTTGCGCGAAGTGGCCTTCACCGGTTCCTCGCCCTCGCGCATCAGCGCGCGGATGGCGGTCGGCGCGGTGTAGAAGATGGTGACCTGGTGCTTGTCCACCACCTGCCAGAAGCGCGAGTAGTCCGGGTAGTTGGGCACGCCCTCGAACACCAGGGTGGTGGCGCCATTGGCCAGCGGCCCGTACACGATGTAGCTGTGCCCGGTGACCCAGCCGACGTCTGCCGTGCACCAGAACACGTCATCGTCGCGCACGTCGAAGACCAGCTCGTGGGTGTAGGACGCGTACACCAGATACCCGCCGGTGGTGTGCAGCACCCCCTTGGGCTTGCCGGTGCTGCCGGAGGTGTAGAGGATGAACAGCGGGTCCTCGGCGTTCATTCGCTCCGGCTCGCACTCGACGGGCTGGCTGTCGACGACCGCGTCGTACCAGCGGTCGCGCGGCATCTGCATGTCGACCGCTCCGCCGGTGTGGCGCACCACCAGCACCGTCTCGACCGATTCGGTGCCGGGCAATTTGAGCGCGGCGTCGACGTTGGCTTTCAGCGGGACCTTCTTGGTGCCGCGCAGGCCCTCATCGGCGGTGATGATCAGCTTGGCGCCGCAGTTGCCGACCCGGTCGGCGATGGAGTTGGGCGCAAAGCCGCCGAACACCACCATGTGGATCGCACCGATGCGGGCGCAGGCCAGCATCGCGACCGCGGCCTCGGGAATCATCGGCAGGTAGATGGTGACCCGGTCACCCTTCTTCACTCCCAGCGAGCGCAGCGCGTTGGCGAGCTTGCACACGCGCTCGTGCAGGTCGCGGTAGGTGATGTTCTGCGCCGGGGTGTCGGGCGAATCGGGCTCGAACACGATCGCGGTCTTGTCGCCGCGCTCGGCCAGGTGGCGATCCAGGCAGTTGACGCTGACGTTGAGCTCGCCGTCGTCAAACCAGCGGATCCGGAAGTCGTCCAGCGCGAAGCTGGTGTCCTTGATCCGGGTCGGCTTCTTCATCCAGTCCAGGCGCTCGGCGGCCTTGGCCCAGAATGCATCCGGGTCGTTCAGCGACTGGTCGTAGAGGCGCTGGTATTCGTCCTTTCCGATGCGGGCATTGGCGGCGAAATCAGCCGGTACCGGATAGATCTCCCGGGGCGTGGTCATGCGGCGGTCCTCCCAAAAAATATGGTCCTGTCCCAGTGTGCCGCATCAGCCGGGCGGCGCGGCTAGACCTTGGTCTTAGCGCGCCGTATGCGACCAATGGCGAATGGCAGCCGGGGGCACATTGCATTCAGTCTCGCCGGACAGGCCGGTTCCGGCCGCATCTCTTGGGAGGGAGCATGCAGCAGTCCTTGACGTGTCCGCCGTCGGTGCCCGCGCGCCGCCCGCTTGCCGCCGCATTACTTATCGCCCTTCTGGCGCCGGGCCTGGCCCTGGCGCAGAGCCCGCGCGAAGCCGAACTGGAAACCCGCGTGGCCGAGCTGGAACGGGTTGTCCAGCAGCTGCTTGCACAGCAGGAGCAGACCACCACCCAGGTCGAGGAAGTGCGCACCACGCAGGCCCGACAGCCGGCACAGGTGCCTGAAGGCGCCACGCCGATCCAGGCCACCACCATCACCCCGGGCGCCAACCCCGGCACCCGCTTCACCGTGGGCGGCAACGTGCGGGTGGACGGCATGCTTACCCACACCACCGACGGCGACATCGGCAAGAACACCGCCGGCCGCGACTTCTACGTGCCCGGCGCGATCCCGGTCGGTGGCGAGGGTGGCGATGCGTACATGGACGCCCACGCCAAGTTCTCCCGGCTGTGGTTCGACGCCAGCACCGAGCTGGATTCGGGCGACAAAATCGGCGCGCGCTTCGAGCTGGATTTCTTCGGCGGCGCGCTGGGCAACAGCGCGGCCACCAACACCTACGGCGCGACCGTGCGCCACGCCTACATCACCTGGAACAACCTGCTGATCGGCCAGACCTGGTCGAACTTCATGGATACCGCGGCGCTGATCGACTCGGTCGATTTCGTAGGTCCGACCGACGCACTGGTGTTCGTGCGCCAGTCGCAGGTCCGCTACACCAGCGGCCCGTGGTCGGTGTCGATCGAAAACCCGGAAACCACCGTGCAGCCGTTCGCCGGTGGCCCCCGCGTGATCGCCGGCGACAACTCCATGCCCGACGTGATCGCCCGCTACACCCACCGGGCCAACTGGGGCCACTTCGGCGTGGCCGGCATGGCCCGCCAGCTCAAGTACGAGCCGATCGCCGGGGTCGAGGACAGCGCCACCGGTTTCGCCGCCACCGTCAGCGGACTGGTCAAGCTGGGTGATCGCACCGACATCCGCTACCAGGTCACCGGTGGCGAGGGCTTCGGCCGCTACATCGGCCTGGCCACCGTGCAGCAGGACGCCATGGCCGACGCCGCCGGAAACATCGATGCACTGAGCGGTTGGGCCGGCTATGTCGGCCTGCGCCACGCGTTCAACCCGACCGTGCGCGGCAACGTCTTCTACGCCCGCTCGCAGTGGGACAACGACACCGCGCTGACCGGCTTCGGCGTCACCCGCCGGGTGCACTCGGCGCACGCCAACCTGATCTGGTCGCCGGTGCCCAAGCTGGACCTGGGCGTGGAGGCGATCTGGGGCGAACGCACGCTTGAATCGGGCGCCGACGGCGAGCTGATCCGCCTGCACACGATGGCCCGCTACACGTTCTGACAAACGACCGCTACACCAACCGCGTAAACAACGAAGGGGTGGAAGACGATGGAAAAGAGTCCGCAAAACTACTGGAAAGCGAACCTGCGAATAATCTTCATATGCATGGGGATATGGGCCCTGGTGTCGTACGGGTTCGGCATCATCCTGCGGCCGCTGCTGGCCGGGATCCGCATCGGCGGCACTGATCTGGGCTTCTGGTTCGCGCAGCAGGGTTCGATCCTGACCTTCATCGCGCTGATCGTCTTCTACACCTGGTACATGAACCGGCTCGATCGCGAGTACGACGTGCACGAGCACGATCAATAAGGGGCCGGCCATGGATCAATTCACTCTCAATCTCATCTTCGTCGGCGGCTCGTTCCTGCTCTACATCGTGATCGCGATCTGGGCGCGTGCCGCTTCCACCTCCGAGTTCTACGCCGCGGGCCGCAGCGTCCATCCGGTCATGAACGGCATGGCGATTGCCGCTGACTGGATGTCGGCGGCTTCGTTCATTTCGATGGCCGGCCTGATCGCCTTCGTCGGCTACGGCAACTCCGCCTACCTCATGGGCTGGACCGGCGGCTACGTGCTGCTGGCAATGCTGCTGGCGCCATACCTGCGCAAGTTCGGCCGCTTCACCGTGCCCGAGTTCATCGGCGACCGCTACTACAGCCGCACCGCGCGGCTGGTGGCGGTGGCGGCGCTGCTGATGATTTCGATCACCTACGTGATCGGGCAGATGACCGGCGCCGGCGTGGCGTTCTCGCGCTTCCTGGAGGTCGACACCAACACCGGCCTGCTGATCGCCTCGGCGGTGGTGTTCGTGTACGCGGTGCTGGGCGGCATGAAGGGCATCACCTATACCCAGGTGGCGCAGTACATCGTGCTGATCATCGCCTACACCATCCCGGCGGTGTTCATCTCGCTGCAGCTCACCGGCAATGCGATCCCGCAGCTGGGCCTGTTCTCCACCCACGTTGAATCAGGCATGCCTCTTCTGGCACGCCTCGACCAGATCCTGGTGGACCTGGGCTTCAACGACTACACCGGCCTGCACGACTCCCGGCTCAACATGACGCTGTTCACCCTGTCCCTGATGGTCGGCACCGCGGGCCTGCCGCACGTGATCGTCCGCTTCTTCACCGTGCCCAAGGTGTCCGACGCCCGCAGGTCGGCGGGCTGGGCACTGGTGTTCATCGCGTTGCTGTACACGGTGGCTCCGGCGGTGGGTTCGATGGCGCGGCTGAATATCCTGACCACCATCTATCCGGAAGGCACGCAGGCCACGCCACTGGCCTACGACGAGCGGCCGGAGTGGATGCACACCTGGGAAGAGACCGGACTGCTTGCGTTCGAGGACAAGAACAACGACGGCCTCATCCAGTCCTACAACGACACCAACCCCGAGTTCGCCGCGGTGGCCGCCGAGCGCGGCTGGCAGGGCAACGAGATGGTCACCTTCAACCAGGACATCCTGGTGCTGGCCAACCCGGAGATCGCGCAGCTGCCCGGCTGGGTGATCGCCCTGATCGCGGCCGGCGGCCTGGCGGCGGCGCTATCCACGGCGGCGGGTTTGCTGCTGGCGATCTCCTCGGCGGTCAGCCATGACCTGATCAAACGGACGTTCAAGCCCGATATCTCGGAAAAGGGGGAGTTGCTGGCGGCGCGCGTGTCGATGGCGGCCGCGATCGTGGTCGCCACGTGGCTGGGCATGAATCCACCCGGATTCGCGGCCCAGACCGTCGCCTTCGCGTTCGGACTGGCGGCAAGCTCGCTGTTCCCGGCGATCATGATGGGCATCTTCTCCACCAGGATGAACTCCACCGGCGCGATCGTGGGCATGCTGACCGGCCTGCTCGCCACCAGCGTGTACCTGTTCACCTACAAGGGCTGGTTCTTCATCCCGGGGACCAACATGCTGGCCGACACTCCGGAGAACTGGCTGTTCGGGATCTCGCCGCTGAGCTTCGGAGCGGTCGGCGCGATCCTGAACTTCATCGCCGCCTACATCACGATGAAGATGACCGCACCGGTGCCCGAGCACATCCAGCACCTGGTCGAGGACATCCGCGTGCCGCGCGGCGCCGGGACGGCCACCGGCCACCACTGACCGCGACCTGGCCAGGCCTGGCAACCACGGCCCGCTCCCCTCCGGGGGCGGGCCGTTTCTTTCCCGCCACGCCGAACGGCTGGCGGATGCCCCGGCATACAATCGCCGCTCCGCTCCACCACCATTGCACCGGGAGCCCGGATGTTCCTCGAACTGATCGCCATCGTCGCCGCCGGCTTCGGCCTGGCCGGCATCGCGCTCACGCTCAACTTCATCGCCGGCAGGCGGCTGCCGAAGTGGATCTTCCCGGCCTCGGCCGGGGCCGGCATGCTGCTGATGGCGATCTGGCTGGAGTACTCGTGGCTGGACCGCACCTCGGGCAGCTTTCCGCAGGGGGTGGAGGTCGCTTCCAGCAACCAGATCCGCTCCTGGTACCGGCCGTGGACCTATGTGGTGCCGCTGACCACCCGTCTGGTGGCCATCGACCGGCGCTTCAACCGCGAGCATGCCCACATGCCCGGCCATGTCATGGCGCAGGTGCTGCTGGCCGGCCGCTGGGAGCCGACCCGGCAGTTCAGCGCGGTGTTCGACTGCCAGAACCATCGCCGTGCCGATCTCGTCGGCGATGCGCTGCTCAACGACGACGGCAGTCTGGAGAACCTCCGCTGGGTACGCCTGTCCACCGACGACCCGTTGCTGCGCATGGCCTGCACCCCGCTCACCGACGGCTGACAGCCGCGACCGGCCGGGCAGCCACCCGCTACCATGGGTTCACTACCCGAGCGGAGTGAACCCATGTACAAGCACATCCTGATCGCCACCGACGGCTCCGAGCTGGCCGGCAAGGGCCTGGAACACGGCCTTGGACTGGCCGCCGCCACCGGCGCCAAGGCCACCATCGTCACCGTGAGCGAGCCCTGGCAGTCGGTCGACACCGGCCAGGTCTGGGGCGGTTCGGCCAGCCTGCTCGACGAGTACCGCGCCCACGCCCGTGAGGCCTCCACCAAAATCCTCGATGCGGCCGCCAAGCGCGCCAGTGCGCGCGGGGTGGAGCACGAGACGCTACACGTCCCCGATGCCTATCCGGCCGACGCGCTGCTGGCGACCGCCGAAGAGCGCGGTGCGGACCTGATCGTGATGGCCAGCCACGGCCGCCGCGGACTGAACCGCCTGCTGCTGGGCAGCCAGGCCAACGCGGTGATCACCCACAGCAAGATCCCGGTGCTCGTGATCCGCTGAGCGCAGACAGAAAAAAGCCGGGCCGCCATCGTGGCGGCCCGGCCTGTGCAACACCTCCGACTCAGTGATCGCTTGCCGAAGTGGCGCCGATGCCGGTCTGGCTGCGCACGGTGAGCGCCGTGAACGCCTCGCGCTCCTGCACCGCCGCCTTGCTGCGGTCAGTGACCGAGAACAGCCAGATCGCGATGAACGCCAGCGGGATGGAGACGATGCCCGGGTTCGGGAACGGGGTGATCGGCGCAGCGTTGCCGAACACGTCCACCCACACCGTCTGGCTCAGCAACACCCAGATCGCCGCCACCGTCAGGCCCAGGAAACCACCGATGGTGGCGCCGCGGGTGGTGCAGCCGCGCCACGAGATCGACAGCACCAGCACCGGGAAGTTGGAGCTGGCCGCGATCGCGAAGGCCAGGCCGACCATGAAGGCCACGTTCTGGTTTTCGAACACGATGCCCAGCAGGATCGCCAGCACGCCCAGGGTCACGGTCGAGATCCTGGAGATGCGCAGCTGCTGCTTCTCCGTGGCCCGGCCGCGGGCGAACACGTTGGCGTACAGGTCGTGCGAGATCGCTGCCGCGCCGGCCAGCGCCAGGCCCGCCACCACCGCCACGATCGTGGCGAAGGTGACCGCGGCCAGGAAGCCCAGCAGCAGGCTGCCGCCGACTGCGTTGGCCAGGTGCACCGCGACCATGTTGGTGCCGCCGATCAGCCCGTCGATCATG
This sequence comes from Luteimonas qiangzhengi, assembly GCF_039548515.1. Taxonomy (NCBI): domain Bacteria; kingdom Pseudomonadati; phylum Pseudomonadota; class Gammaproteobacteria; order Lysobacterales; family Lysobacteraceae; genus Luteimonas; species Luteimonas qiangzhengi. The sequence continues at coordinate 17,067 of NZ_JBCLVE010000015.1, forward strand.
TCGAAGCTGCCGTTGGAGGCGACCTCGAAGAAGGCCGGGTTGCGCACCAGGATCGCGATCGCGCCGAAGCCGATGATGAACGTGAGCAGGTAGAAGTACCCGATGAACGTGCTCGCGTAGATCACCGATTTGCGTGCCTCCTTGGCGTTGGCCACGGTAAAGAAGCGCATCAGGATGTGCGGCAGGCCCGCGGTGCCGAAGGCCAGCGCCAGGCCCAGCGACAGCGCGTTCAGCGGGTTTCCACTGACCTGCGAGCCCGGCGCCATGATCGCACTGCCAGTCGGGTGTATGGCCACCGCTTCGGCCAGCATCGCATCCGGGTTGAAGTTGAACCCGGCCAGCACAAGGAATGCCAGCAACGAGGCACCGAACAACATCAGCACCGCCTTGATGATCTGCACCCAGGTGGTGGCGGTCATGCCGCCAAAGCCCACGTAGACCATCATCAGCGCGCCGACGATGACCACCGCCAGGTTGTACTGGATGCCGAACAGCAGCACGATCAGCTTGCCCGCGCCGACCATCTGCGCGATCAGGTACAGGGCGATGATCAGCAGCGATGCGCTGGAAGCCAGCACCCGCATCCGGGTCTGCCCGAGCCGGTAGGACGTCACGTCGGCGAAGTTGTAGCGGCCCAGGTTGCGCAGCCGCTCGGCGACCAGGAACATCACCACCGGCCAGCCGAACAGGAACCCGATGGCATAGATCATGCCGTCGAAGCCGCTGACGTACACCATGCCGGCGATGCCCAGGAACGAGGCCGCCGACAGGTAGTCGCCGGAGATCGCCAGGCCGTTCTGGAAGCCGGTGATGCCGCCGCCGGCGGTGTAGAAATCGGCCGTGGTCTTGGTCCGCCGTGCAGCCCACCAGGTGATGCCCATGGTGGCCACGATGAAGACCAGGAACATGACGATCGCAGGGGTGTTGGCCTGCCCGGGCTGCTGCGCAAGAGCAGGCAGGGGAAGCAGGGCCGCGGCCGCGGCAATGGCGCGGCGGCTCATGTCACGTCCCTCACGATGGCTTCGATCAGCGGATCGAAATACTTGTTGGAGAAATGTACGTAGGCCGCGATCATGACCACCGCGCTGACGGCAATCACGGTAGCCGTCAGCACGCCAACGCTCATCGTGTAGCCCTGGCCGATCGGCTGGGAGAACACCTCGGGAAGGTACGCCAGGGTAAGGATGAACCCGGCGTAGACCACCATCATCACCGCGAAGAACACCAGGCTGACCCGGGTGCGCTTGTGCACCAGCTCCTGGTACTTCGGGTGCTCCACCACCCGGCGTACAACCTCTTCGTTCTGCATCTCTCCCTCCTCGAGCGCCGCAGCGCATGCATGCTGCCCCGTGCCCGCGGCAGGAGTGCCGGCAGGTTTCAACGGGTGACATCGAGGCCTGAATGTAGGAAGGAGCGGCGGGGGAACCCAGTCGACCTTGGTCTTACATACTTTCCGCGTAACTGCGGGAAATTACTGGATTTTTTCAGCGCGGCGGCGCGGCCAGCTCACGCCCGTCCAGGAAGCCGTCGCGGTTGGCGTCCTGGCGGTTGAAGCGCTCGGTCAGCCGCGCCCGGTGCTCGGCAAGCGTCACCTGCCGGCCCTTGCCACCCGGAAGCTCATCGGCTGTCAGCACGCCGTCGCCATTGCGGTCCATGCGTTCGAACGCATAGGTCATCCAGGCCAGGTACTCATCCAGCGAGACCCGGCCATCGGCATCGGTATCCATCCGCTCAAGATACTCGGCGGTGGCCTGCACCTGGGCCGCTGCCAACCCCGGCGCCAGCAGCAGTATCAACGCGATCGCCGCAGGCCCCAGCGCCGATCGCCGCATGGGCGGTTGGCGACGGGAACCTGCGGCGCGCGAAATCACGTCCGCGCGTTCTGCAGTGAATAGCCCTTGAGCCGCTGTGCATAGTCGTGCAGCAGGCGGTTGCCGCTTTCTTCGGCTTCCCTGCACCATTCCTGCAGCTGGGCCAGGCGCTCGGAAGCGTCATGGCTGCGGGCTTCCAGCACGTTGCGCAGGCGCGCCCGGTATTCGATCAGGGTGTGGATCCGCGGGCGCTCTTCCACCCAGCGCTGCAGCTGTTCGCGGGCTTCGGGCTGGAGCCAGCGGCCATCATCGGCCAGGCCCTTGCGCAGCTTGCGCGGCAGCAGCGCGCGCATTTTCTCGCCGGCCAGCCGCGCTTCCTCGCGCAGCGCCGGCTTGAGCACCTTGCGCTGGTAGTCGGTCATGGCCTGGAAGCGCAGCGCCAGCAGCGCGCGCATGGTGTCGGTATCGGGCACGTTGATGTTGGGCCGCACATCCAGCGACGGCGCCACCCGCAGCACCTTGGCCAGGCGCAGCTTCTGAAGCCCGCGGATCACCAGCCAGCCGATATCCAGCTCCCAGCGGCGCAGCGCGAACTTGGCCGAACTGGGAAACGCGTGGTGGTTGTTGTGCAGCTCTTCGCCACCGATCCATACCGCCCAGGGGGTCAGGTTGGTGGCGGTGTCGTTGGTTTCAAAGTTGCGATAGCCCCACCAGTGGCCCAGGCCGTTGACCACGCCAGCCGCCCAGAACGGGATCCATGCCATCTGGATCGCCCAGATCGCGACCCCGGCAAAGCCGAACAGGGTGAACTGGATCACCAGCAGCACCACCGGCCCCATCGTGGCCCAGGGGGTATACAGCCGGCGCTCGATCCAGTCGTCCGGCGTGCCCTTGCCGTACTGCTCCATGTCGCCGCGCTGGCGGCGGGCTTCCCGGTACAGCTCCACCCCGCGCCAGAACACGTTGCCGATGCCCTTGTGCATCGGGCTGTGCGGATCTTCCTCGGTCTCGCACTTGGCGTGGTGCTTGCGGTGGATGGCCACCCACTCGCGGGTGATCATCGACGTGGTCAGCCACGTCCAGAAGCGGAAGAAATGCGCGATGACCGGATGGAAGTCCACGCCGCGATGGGCCTGGCTGCGGTGCAGATACAGGGTGACCGCAAGGATCGTCAGCTGGGTGGCCACCAGGAGAACGAGGGCAAGCTGCCAGAAACCGAACTGCAGCAGGCCACCGGCAAGGAAATCAAGCAGAAACGCGGGCATGGGGAGGGCGGTACCGTAACGAGGGGAAGACCGATCATGATGGAGGCTGCTGGTGCCGATTGCCATCCTTGCCGGCGTCCGGCAGGGACCGCATTCAGCACCGGCCCTGTGCTTTGTGGCCTTGCGCACCCACGCCGTCGCCACCACCTTGAGCGGATGCCCGAACTTCCCGAAGTTGAAACCACCCGCCGCGGCCTGGCGCCCCACCTGACCGGGCGCACCGTTGGCCAGGTCATCCTGCGCCGGCCCGATCTGCGCTGGCCGATTCCGCCCGAGATCCAGGCCCTGCTGCCCGGACAACGCGTCAACGGCGTGCATCGGCGGGCCAAATACCTGCTGCTGGAAACCGGTGCCGGCAGCGCGCTGATCCACCTGGGCATGTCCGGCAGCCTGCGGGTGATCGACGCGACCACCCCGGTCCGCGCCCATGATCATTTCGACCTGGTGCTGGACAGCGGCCAGGCGATGCGCTTCAACGATCCGCGCCGCTTCGGCTGCCTGCTCTGGCAGCCCCCCGGCGAGCACCACCCGCTGCTGCAGGCGCTGGGCCCGGAACCCCTGTCCGAAGACTTCAGCGGCGCTTGGCTGTGGTCGCGCTCCCGCGGGCGCCGGGCCCCGATCAAGACCTTCCTGATGGACCAGAAGACCGTGGTCGGCGTGGGCAATATCTATGCCGCCGAAGCGCTGTTCATGGCCGGCATTTCCCCACTGCGGCCGGCCGGACGCATCTCGCGCGAGCGCTACGAAGCACTGGCCGCGGCGGTGAAGCAGATCCTGCTGGCCGCAATCGAGCGCGGCGGCACCACCCTGCGCGACTTCCTGACCCCGGATGGCGCGCCCGGCTATTTCGAACAGGAACTGTCCACCTATGGCCGTGGCGGCCAGCCCTGCCAGCACTGCGGCCGCCCCCTGAAGCAGGCCCTGATCGGCCAGCGCACCTCGGTGTGGTGCGGCCACTGCCAGCGCTGAGCGTCCCGGCGTCACGCCACACAGCCTCATAAACTAAGGTATATAGTCATTCCATCACCGCAGGGGACAGGGATGGCGGATAGCGCAGATATCACCCAATGGCTGGACGCCGCCCGGGATGGCGATCGCGGCGCGCTCGACCGGGTGCTTTCCACCCTGTACCAGGAGCTGCACTCCATGGCACGGCGCCAGCTGGCGGGCCAGTATGGACAGACCCTGGACGCGACCGCGCTGGTCCACGAGGCCTATATGAAACTTGCCGGCGGGCGCGCCGCGAAGTTCGAGGATCGCACCCACTTCTTTGCCTACGCCGCCTCGGCCATGCGCAGCGTGGTGGTGGACTACGCGCGCCAGCGCATGGCCCGCAAGCGCGGCGGCGACATGCATCGGGTCACCGACCTGCCCGAGGATCTTCCCGGCGGACTGCACCTGGACGAGGACATGCTGGCACTGGATGCCGCCCTCAACAGCCTGGCCGCTACCGACGAGCGCCTGGCACGCGTGGTGGAGCTGCGTTATTTCGCCGGTCTGTCCGAGGTTGAAATCGCCACGCTGATGGAGCGCTCCGAGCGCAGCGTGCGGCGGGACTGGCAGAAAGCGCGGCTGTACCTGCTGGCGATGCTGCAGGATGACCCGGCCGACTGAACCTGCGACGGCGGACCTGCGCCGCTGCCGCGGCTGATCGGCCATGGACGCCGAACGCTGGCTCAAACTGTCTCCACTGCTGGATGCGCTGCTGGAGCTGGAGCCGGCCGAACGCCAGTCCAGCCTTGCCTCATTACGCGAAGACGACCCGGGCCTGGCCGACGAGCTGGAAAAACTGCTGGCCCTGGAACAGGGTCGGGAAGGCTTTCTGCACACCCCGCTGGTGGCGCCGCTGCCCGGTATGCGGCCCGGTCTTGAGGTTGGGCCCTACCGGCTGGAACGCCTGCTGGGAGAAGGCGGCATGGGCCAGGTGTGGCTGGCCAGCCGCTCCGACGGGCTGTACCAGCGGCGGGTGGCGCTGAAGCTGCTGCGTCCCGGCCTGGCCGACCCCGGCCTGCGCCTGCGCTTCACCCGTGAGCGCGAGATCCTGGCCCGGCTTGAACACGCCCACATTGCCCGCCTGCTGGATGCAGGCATCAGCGCCGACAACCAGCCCTACCTGGCGCTGGACTATGTGGACGGCGAGCCGATCAGCGACTGGTGCGCTCGCCGCGGCCTGGCGGTACGTCCGCTGGTGCAGCTGTTCCTGCAGGTCTGTGACGCGGTCAGCCACGCCCACGCCAACCTGATCGTCCACCGCGACCTCAAGCCATCCAATATTCTGGTCACGCCGCTGGATGAAGTGCGCCTGCTCGACTTCGGCATTGCCAAGCTGCTCGACAGCGTCGACACCCCGGAGCAGACCCGCACCGGCGCGCGCGCTTTCACCCTGCACTACGCCGCGCCCGAACAGATCCGCGGCGAACCGGTGTCCACGCTGACCGATGTGTATTCACTCGGCGTGGTGCTGTATGAATTGCTGGCCGGCACCAAACCCTACGTGCCCAAGCGGCCCAGTGACGCCCAGTGGGAAGAGGCGATCCTGGCCAGCGACCCCATCCGTCCCTCGCAGGCCCTGCTACGACGGGCCGACACCGAACCGCAGGCCACCCAATCACTGCAGCGGCGCGCCCGCGTGGTGGCCGGAGACCTGGACAACATCGTCCTCAAGGCGCTGTCCAAGCGCTACGAGCACCGCTATGCCTCGGTCGAAGCCATGGCCCTGGACCTGCAGCGTTACCTGGAAGGCCGTCCGGTCCTGGCCCGCCCCCAGCGGCTGGGCTATCGGGTCGGCAAGTTCATCCGCCGCCACCGCTGGCCACTGGCCACCGCCCTGCTTGGGGTGGTGGCGCTGTCCTCGGCGCTGGGACTGGTGGCTTGGCAATCGCGCCAGTCACTGCTGGATGCCGGCCGCGCGCAGGCCATGCAGAACTTTGTCATCAGCCTGTTCCAGGATGCCGGCGAGGGTCCGGAGGGCGCACCGCTGGATGTGCGCCAGCTGCTGGAAGCCGGCGTGGAACGGGGTGAAGTGGAGCTGGCCGCGCAGCCGGTGGCACGGGCCGGGCTGCTGGGTGTGATTGCCAGGCTGCGGCTGGGCCTGGGCGACCACCCGCAGGCGCTGGACCTGCTGCGCCGCCAGGCCGGATTGCTGGCCACCGTGGACAGCGCCCCGGCTGGGTTGCGGCTGGAAGCAACCACCGACCTGGGCCGGGCGTTGCGCCTCACCCGGCAGCCGGCCGAATGCATCGAACACATGCGTCCGCTGCAATCTCTGGCCCGCCGCGAAGAGCGACGGCTGCCGCGCCAGGCCAGCGGCTTCTATTCCCAGCTTGGCCGCTGTCATCGCGATCTTCATGAGAGCGAACACGCCAGCGCGCTGTTCCGCCGCTCGCTGTCGCTGCGCCGCGACCGTCTGGCGGGAAGCTCCGGGATCGGCGAAAACATGGCGGACCTGGCCGGGCTGGAAGCCGACGCCGGCCACCCGCAGGAAGCGCTGTCCGGCCTGACGGCAGCACTGGCCCAATTGCAGGACACGGTGGGCGATCGCAACCCCATGACCATCCGGGTGCTGCGCGAGCTCTGCACCCAGCGCTGGAATGCGGGCCAGCAGCAGGCTGCGCTGGGCACCTGCGCGCGGGCGGCCACCCTGTCGGCTGGCCTGCATGGCGAGCAGCACCGCACCACCATCGACGCCCAGCGGGACCATGCTGTGCTGCTGGCGGCGCTGGGACGTTACGGTGAGGCCGCGGCACTGCAGGCGGAAGTGTTGACCAAGCTGCGTACGCGCCTGGGAGCGGCCCATCCGGAAGTGGCAGCGGCCCACCATGCGCTGGCGCTCACTGTCTGGGAGCAGGGCCAGCGAACCGCCGCCCTGGAGCATCTGGACGAGGCCCTGACGATCTGGAAGGGCCAACCTGATACGCCCCGTCTGGTCATAGCCCTGACCGACCGGGCCATGATCCTGAGCCGCGACCGCCGCCACCGCGAGGCCCTGGCCAGTCTGGAACAGGCACTTCAAGCCGCTTCCGACGAATCAGATCTCTCACCTCCGGCGGGGTCGGCGCGCGCGTTGCGCCTGCTCGCTGAAACGCTGGCCGCGCTGGGTCAGCCCGCACAGGCCCGTGACGCCTACAGCCGTGCCCGGCAGGCGGCCCTGCGCGATGGAAGTCCCGATCATCCGACCACGCTGGAGATCGAACTGTCCCAGGCGGTATTCGACCTGCGCCAGGGGGATCCCGACGCGTCGCGGCGACTGCAACAGCTGGCACAGCGCCCTGCACACGGGCCGGCGCGCGCGGTGTCCTGGCTCGCCCGCGCCCAGCTGGCCGCGGCCGACTGCGAAGATGCCCAAACCGCCGCCCAGGCCCGCCAATCTCTACGAAGCCTGGACGGCACGGTCCATGCAGCGCTGCCCGAAGGCGGGGCAATCGCCGCCGAAATCCGCGACCTGCGACAGGCCTGCGAAACCGCCGCAACCATCGATCCGACAGACACGGCGCCCTGACCGGCTACGCCAGAGCCTGGTCAGTCCAGCGGCAGATCCGGCTGCAGCGGCTCGATCCGGCCCTGGCCCTGCATGATCTTCTTGAACTCCGCGCGGCTCACCGACACGTAGCGTCCATTGCCGCCAATCTCCAGCTGCGGGCCGGCCTGTACCGCAAAGCCGGCCTCGTCCACGCGCACCGTCATCGTGGCCTTGCTGCCGCTGTGGCAGATGGTCTTGATCTCCACCAGCTCATCGGCCCAGGCCAGCAGGTACTGGCTGCCTTCAAACAGCTCCCCGCGAAAATCGGTGCGCAGCCCGTAGCACAGCACCGGCACACCCAGCGCATCGGCCACCTCGCTCAGCTGCCAGACCTGGCTGCGGCTCAAAAACTGCGCCTCGTCCACCAGCACGCAGTGCAGGATGCCGTTGGCGGCGATCTCACGCTGCACCAGCACCTGCAGGTCGTCAGTGGCGGCAAACGCCACGCCTTCGGCCTGCAGCCCGATCCGCGAGGCGACCCGCCCGCTGCCGGCGCGGTCGTCCAGCGCCGGGGTGAGAATCAGGGTGCGCATGCCGCGCTCGCGGTAGTTGTGCGCCGACTGCAGCAGGGTGGTGGTCTTGCCGGCGTTCATCGCCGAATAGTAGAAATAGAGCTTGGCCATGGGGGAAGTTTAATGCCCCCGCCCACGGCCAGTCGGCAACACCTGCAACACCTGCAACACCTGCAACCGATGAATCAGTCGCCCTCGGGCGATTCGTCCTGCTTCACCGCCTCGATGTCACCGATATCCACGTTTCCGGTCCGCGGCTCCATCCACACCGCATCGTGCCAGGCCTGGTACAGCTCGGGATCCCAGAACTTGGGATCATAGAAACGGCTGCCGTCGATGCTCAGCATCTGCCCACCCGGGCCGGCGATGAAGATCTGCACGTTGCCGGTGAAACCGGTGCGGCTTCCCGTCATCCGGCTGCGCGCCCTGCGCAGGGCCCCATCGATTCTTGGACGCGCCGTTGCGTCGCCATATTCGGCGTATACCGCCTCCCCACGGCGGATGGCTTCCGCCTGCTGCTCCGGGTCCAGCCGGTTCCAATACCGCTCGCGCAGGGTCAGAAAGCCCCGGTAGGACCGCTCCGCGGCAAGGTCCATCCATGCGTAAGCCAGCACCGGGTCCCGCTCGACGCCCTCGCCGGTCCACAGCATCTCCGCAACCATCGCCTGCGACACCTTGTCCGCGTAGCGGGCCGCACGCCGGAAAAAGACGAATGCTTCCTCAGGGCGCCCCTCCCCCTGGGCCTTCAATCCCAGGTGGCGGAACCTGAGGTCCGGATGGGCGGACAGGAATGTTTCGCTGGTAACCAGCTGATCTTCACTGACCTGGGCGTACGCAGGAAACAACGTCGGCGCACCGGCCAGCGCGCCGATGATCACCGCCGCAACAAGATGATGACGCATCAAATCCTCTCCCTATGATCTGCATCGCGACACGGCCGCGCTGAATGATACCCGCCGAAAGCGGCCAGCCCGACCCTGTAAACTTGCGGCCCGTCCGCGCGGCCGATCTTTCGCTTCTGCAATGCTCAATCCACAACAATCCGCCGCCGTCGCATACGCCGATGGCCCCCTGCTGGTGCTGGCGGGTGCCGGCAGCGGCAAAACCCGCGTGATCGTTGAAAAGATCGCCCAGCTGATCAGCTCCGGCCGCTACCCCGCCCGACGCATCGCGGCGATCACCTTCACCAACAAGTCGGCCAAGGAAATGCGCGAGCGGGTGGCGCAGCGGATCCGCGGCGATGGTGCGGAAGGCCTGACGGTATGCACGTTTCACGCTCTGGGCCTGCGGATGCTGCAGATCGAGCATGAACGCGTGGGGCTGCGGCGCGGGTTTTCGGTATTCGACATGGACGATTGCCTGGGCCAGTTCCGCGACCTGCTGCCCGGCGCCAAGTCCGACGTGGTCCAGTCGATGCAGCAGCTGGTGTCGCGGGCCAAAAACGCCTGCCTGTCACCGGAAGAAGCGGCTGCGGCCGCCCGCACCAACCGCGAGCACGAGGCGGCCGCGCTGTATGCGCGCTACCAGGCGCGGCTGGAAACGTTCAACGCGGTGGATTTCGATGATCTGATCCGCCTGCCAGTGCAGATCCTGGAGAATGATGAAGACGCGCGGCTGGGCTGGCGCGAACGCATCGGCTACCTGCTGGTGGACGAATGCCAGGACACCAACGACGCGCAATACCGCCTGCTGAAAGCATTGGCCGGGCCGGCGGGCAATTTCACCTGCGTGGGCGATGACGACCAGAGCATCTACGCCTGGCGCGGCGCCAACCCGGAAAACCTGTCGCAACTGGGACAGGATTATCCGGACCTGAAGGTCGTCATGCTGGAGCAGAACTACCGCTGCTCCAACCGCGTGCTGCGGGCGGCCAACGCGCTGATCGCCAACAATCCACATGAACATCTCAAGACCCTGTGGAGCGACCGCGCGGATGGCGAGCGGATCCGGGTCTGGGAGTGCCGCGACGCCGCCCACGAGGCGGAACGGGTCGCGGCAGAGATCGACTTCCTTCACAACTCGCAGCAGATCCCGTGGAGCGATTTCTGCATCCTGTTCCGCAGCAACTACCAGTCCCGGGCGCTGGAGAAGGCCCTGCAGCTGATCCGCGTGCCCTATCACCTGTCCGGAGGCACGGCGTTCCTGGAGCGGGCCGAGGTCAAGGACGCGCTGTCGTGGCTGCGGCTGGTGGCCAATCCCGATGACGATTCCGCCTTCCTGCGCGCGGTGCAGTCGCCGCGGCGCGAGGTGGGCGCGACCACCCTGGCACGACTGGCGGAGCTGGCCCGCAACGCCGGCATGCCGATGGCGCGGGCGATCGAATCGATCAGTGTGCTCAAGCAGCTGCCGGCCCGGGCAGGCAGTGCGCTGGGCGGGTTCGCCGACATCCTTGGCAGGCTGCGCGCCGACGCCTCGCGGCTGCCGCCGGCCGATCTGGTCCGCAGCCTGTGCGAGCGCTCCGGGCTGCTGGCGGCGCTGCGCGCCCAGTGCAAGAACGAGGCCCAGTTCACCATCCGCCGCGGCAACCTGGACGAGCTGGCCGACTGGTTCGAAGCCGGCCCCGGCCGCCAGAACCGTGGCGCCGGTGCCGCCGAGCTCGCCGCGCAGCTGGCCCTGCTGACCCACGCCGACCGCGACGAAGGCGGCAACCAGGTGCGCCTGATGAGCATGCACGCGGCCAAGGGGCTGGAGTTCCGCTGCGTGTTCGTGATCGGTGTCAGCGACGGCACCCTGCCCCACGAAGCCAGCATCGACGAAGGCAGCCTGGATGAGGAGCGCCGCCTGCTCTACGTCGGCATCACCCGGGCCAAGGAGCGGCTGTGGCTGTCCTATCCGCGCGAGGTGCAGAAGTGGGGCAGCAAGCTGCGTCTGGAGCCCAGCCGCTTCCTGGATGAATTGCCGCCTGGCGAACTGCAGCGCGATGGCGCCGACCCGGTGGCCGATGCTGCACGCAAACAGGAACGCGCCAACGCGGGCTTCGCTGCGATCCAGGCCCTGCTCAACGACTGACCCCCGCCGCCGAACCGCTTGAGTACCCGCTTGGGTACACTCGGCGGCCACCCCATTCCGGAGCCAGCCATGCAGGCGCAACGTCCTTCCCAGATCCTCCTGCTCACGCCGCTGTTGGCGCTGGTCATCGCCGGCTGTGCCAGCGTGCCGGTCGCCTCGGCACCCACTGCCCCCACGGCCACGACCGACGACAACCTCAACGCCGTGCTGTGGGTCCAGCGCTCGCAGGAATTTGAAACCACGCTGATTTCGCTTTATCGCGGAGCCGTCAACCAGCTCGATGCCGCGCTGGCCGATCCACAGTGGGATGCCCTCGTGGCCGCCGAGCGCGACAACCCGGGCGAATGGCACGGCCTGCCGCCGGCGGTGATCCTGGATATCGACGAAACCGTGCTCGACAACTCCATCTACCAGGCGCGGCTGGTCCGCGACGGGCTGGAGTACGACGACGACACCTGGGCCGAATGGGTGGCCGAACAGCGCGCGACCCTGGTGCCCGGCGTGCTGGAGTTTGCACACGCCGCCAGCCAGCGGGGCGTGACCCTGTATTACGTCACCAACCGCGAGCACCGGCTGAAGGACGCCACGCTGGCCAACCTGCGCGCCCTCGGCCTGCCGGTGGCGCATGACGACGTTTTCCTGGGCCTGGGCATGGAAGTGGCCAACTGCGAGCAGGCAGGCAGCCGCAGCGGCAAGTTCTGCCGCCGCCAGCTGGTGGGTCGCAGCCACCGCGTGCTGATGCAGTTCGGCGACCAGCTCACCGACTTCATCCACCTGACCGCCAACACCAGCCAGGCGCGCGACGCCGCCGTGGTGGAACACAACAGCTGGTTCGGGGAACGCTGGTGGATGCTGCCCAACCCCACCTACGGCGGCTGGGAGCCGGCGCTGTTCAACAACGACTGGAGCCTGCCGCGGGAGCAGCGCCGCACGCTGAAACGCGAAGCGCTGAACACCGGAAGCTGATATTCGGGTCCTAGGGTCAGCCCCAGCTTTCAAAGGTCACCTGCACGGGTAGCGTTACAGCAAGACGCGCGACGAGGGGGGCGTTGCGCCCAACCGCTCCCGGAGCATTGGCATGGTGTCCTTCCCGAGCCCATCCAGAGTCATCTCCTCGCTGATCGGAGGAGGAGGAGGAGGGGGAGGCTCACCGCTGCATTCTCTCCATTCCTCACTCTCCTCAACGCTGTTCCGCCACGTTTCCAACGGCCCGTCCGGTGGTGGTCACCCTCTGGGGCTCGGATTTTCCGCCCCAGGACGCGGCCCTGGGGCTTTTCCCTGGGCAGGTGGGGGAGGCGGTCATGTTGCCTTCGACACACCCCGTGCAATCAGCCCCCAGCAGTTCGCGGACTCAGCCGCGGCCTCACGCGCACCTGGCCGGAACAGCGCGCCGATGCTCGCGCCTCCCACTCTTCCGGACGCTGCGCAGTCACCACGTGCGCAGGGACCTGCAGGCAATTCGGCCCTCCCGGCAAATTTCCCGTTGCCGGGCCAGGCAACTTCTCCAGCGTCTTCTGCCCAGTCCAGCTTGCGCGGCGCGCTGGGAGAAACCGTCGCAGCAGCGCGCGGCCTGTTGTCCGTCCTGCCAGACGCCACCGCATTGAGGCCCGAGGCAGCGAACGGGCGACCGAACAACTCCGGTCCGGCCAATGCCTCACTCTGGACACCCGCTTCAGGAATGCAGGCCAGCCCACTTGCCCCGGCGCCGGTGATCCAAACATTGGCCGCCTTTGCCCAGATGCTGCGGACTGCCTTCCCCGCCCAGACAACGGGCCCGATCCAGACGCATGGCATGGCGCAATCCGCCAGCCCCGGTTCACCGGGCATCGCGACGGCTCCGGGCATGACGGTTCCTGCCAATCTGATGGGCCAAGCGGGTCTCACCCAGGCACCGGCTCAGACCCTGCCCTCTGCATTTTTGGCAATGCGTGCCAACGGCGCCCAGGCGGCCCCCAACCCCGCCGCTGTACTCACAAGCCCACAGGGCACTCACCCGAGCCCAACATCAGCTTCGGCTGCTTCTGCTTCGGTGTTGAGCACGGCGCCAGCGTCAGTCCTGACATCATCCGCGCCCGCTGCGACACCGGCCGCCGCTTATCCCAATAATGCACACGTTGCCGGCTCCCAGGCCGCTGCCGCCCAGGCAGCGGGTTTTCTGGCATCGCCTGCGGGCAACCCACAGGCCACTGTATTGCTACAGGCCGCTGGCAATCCGCAATCGTTGAATCCAGCTGTAGTTGCGGCCCAGGCGGCGGTTCCTGGCCAGGGAGCCGTCGCGACAGCAGGCGGCAACCCGATGCTCGCGGGCACGCCGGCCCAGGCCCGCAGCGATGGAGTGGTCCCGGCCCATGGCCATACGGTGACCACGGCTGCACGCCAGCGAGCGGGGACCGGACGCTCAGGCCTGCAACACGGGATTAGCACGACACCCCCTGGCCATACCGGTGCGCGCAGCCAAGAACAAAGCGCGGAAGAGCGGGCCGACCGCACTTTCCACCGGCTTTACTGGCTGCTGGCACTCACCGCCTACATCAGTCTCGCGTTCACCGTAGTCCTGCTCCTGCCACTGTTTGGCAGCAGCGGAACCACTTTGGTACCCAGCGGCCAGCAGCGCTCGCTGGCAGGCCTGCTTGGTCTTGCCGCGCTGGGTTTCGGTGCCGGCATCGGAGCCTGGCTGCTGGCTCGAAGGCAGGGATAGTTTCTTCCCGCGCAAAGCTGGGGAGATGTCCGGGTGTCCGGACTTTCCGGTTGAAGAAGCATGCAGATACAGGACGCTGCCGGCGCGGGTGCGCGCGGGCGGGGCGGCGGCTGGTGCTTGCTACTTAATCTGCCACTTCACACAAAATCCAACGCACAAAAAAAGAGGCCCCGGAAACCGGGACCTCTTTGATCCACCGTTCCGGAGCGGCGTGAGCCGCCCCGGCTTGGGTGTTACTGCTTGCGGGCGACCGCGGTGTTGCCTTCACCGATGGACTTCAGCACGGTGCTCAGCGCGTTCATGTACATCGAGAACAGCTGGCTGTCGGCGGTCAGCTTGGCAGAGGCCCCAGCCGCCTTCTTGGCGTTGGAGCTGCCAACGTCGTTGGCGTGCTGCGTCATGCTGGTGGCGAGCTCACCCACCTTCTTGCCCATCGCCTCGGCGATCGCATGCAGCCAGCTCGACTTGCCACTGGTCTGGCCGCCGCTGAGGTTCAGCGAGCCGAGATTGGAAACGAGCGCGTTCACACTGGTCCAGTTATTCATGATTATTCCCTTTGCAATTCAATGATTGATTACAGACTTCACCAGCCCTGATTGTGGACAGGGCTGTTCACCACGACGCTCAGCCCGCGGGCGGTCCCCGCAGTCGTCTGGAGCGGGATCCCGTAGTGGAAGTGTGTTCAGGGAGTACGGCCCGGTCGCTTTGCACGACCTGCTGCCGGTCAGTCTGTTCGTCCTGTTCCTGGCTGGCCAGCCATTCACGGGCTTTGGTCTCGCCGTCACGCTCAATCCGCTGGGCGAGCTCCAACGCGCGCTGGACCTGCTGATCCTGCAGCGGCTGGAGTGCTTCGTCAAACTGCCTGACAAGAGCATCTCCGCTGTCCTGCTCCAGCCCGCCACTCTGGATGAGATCGTCGATGAGGGAGACCCATTCACCACGCTCGGGGAGGCTCAGACTCGGCTCGAGGGATGCGCGCTCAATTGCTGCGCGGCATTCCTGCATGATGCTCTCGAGCCCATCTTCGGTCATGTCCGGCAGATCGCTCAGCAGAGCTTGGATCTCGGTAGCAACCTGCTCACCCATGGGCTGGTCAGCCTCATGATCATGATCTTCAGCGGAAGCAACATCCGGAGCCTGACCGACCTGATCCAGTCGGACCGGGGACACCGGGTGTTTGCGATTCACTGCTCGGCGGGTAGGTCGTGCCATGAACGTTGCTGCCACCTGATCAATTGCATTCGAGTATTCCGCTTGCCAGAGAAGCCTACAAGCTAGGGCGGACCCTATATCAGCGGGTTCGTATCAACCTGTTTCAACCATGGAACTGCGGGTCGATTTCCAACGTACCCAGGTTGCGCTCGGCAAAGCGCCTGGCCAGTTCCGGCGCTGCTTCCTGGATGGCATCGAAGCTCTCGCGCGAACGTACGTCTGCACGCAGCAGCCAGCCATCGGCCGTTTTGGTCAGCAGCAGATCAGTCCCAGGCAGGGTGGCGTCGGCCATGCGCAGCAGCACCTGGCCATCGCGATCACCGGCGCTGTTGCCCCCAGCCACGGCGAGCTGTCGCAGGTGTCGCTCCACCAGGTCGGCAAAGGCTGCCGGATTGGACGACAGCGGCGCGACCGGGGCTGCCTGGCCACCATCGCGCAGCGCGGTCTGCGCCTGCAGCATGGCCAGCACTTCGGCCGGATCCATGTTCGACTGCCTCATCTGTTCGCTGTCGCCGCTGAACTGTCGGCCCGCCTCCACGGCATCTGCCGTGGCTGCCTGGCGGGCTGCATCCTGAGCCTGGCCACGCTGCTCCATATCCAGATCGCCTGCGCCCTTGAAACGGGCCGCGCTGAATTCATCGCGCGCCTCCTGGCGGCTCTGCATGAGGTTGCGGAAGCGTTCGGAACTTTCCGGCTGTGCGGGTTCGCGCCCGGTACGACGGTCACCGTCGGTCTTGCGGGCTTCGCCCACCGAATCCGACAGCTGGCTGCGTTCGATACTCATGGGTCACCTCGTTGTTGTCCGGCCATGCCGCGCATGGTCCGGCCCTGAAGCAGATCGGCGGTGGCTTCCTCTTCCTTCCGACCTTCCAGTGCAAACTGCTCAACCCGCCACGCATCCCGGCGCTTGTGCAGTGCGTCCTCGCGTCCCTTTGCCCGCACCCAGGCCTGCCGGGCCTGATCGAGCGCCTGCTCTGCGGCCTTGAGTCGCTCACGGGCCTGCTGCAGGTTCTTCTGTTCGGCCACGATGCGTTCGCCCAGCAGGTCGATGTGCGCCTCGCGCTGCTCCATCGCCACCGGCCAGGCCTGGCCGGGCGGTGGCGGATCCAGCAGACGGTGGCGCTGCGCAGCGCGCTCCTCGCCCAACGCCTGGATTCCGGCCTCGATCCGCTCGCACTGTTCGCGACAGGCCCGTGCCGCCGCCTGCTTCTCAAGCATCTCCATGCGCGCCTTGTCAGTGCGATGGGCGCGCAGCTTGATCAGCGTCTGGAGCGGATAGCGTTTCATCGGAACAGCTTCTTCACTGCATCCGCAGACTGGCTGAACTCGACCAGGTCAGTGGACGACTGCTGCAGCAGTTTGCGGATGGGGCCGATCTTTTCGATCGCCACGTCGGCTTCCGGATCGGTGCCGCGCTTGTACTCGCCCAGCTGCAGCAGCATTTCGATGTCTTCGTACTTGGCCAGATATTTGCGCAATTGCCCGGCCGCCCGCAGGTGCGCTTCATCCACCACCCGCGGCATGGTGCGGCTGAGGCTGGTGAGCACGTCGATCGCGGGGTAGTGGTAAGCGGCGGCCAGCTTGCGGGACAGCACGATGTGGCCATCAAGGATCGAGCGCACTTCTTCGACGATCGGATCGCCGCCGTCCTCGTCCTCGGCCAGCACGGTGTAGAAGGCGGTGATCGAGCCGTGTTCGTTGTTGCCGGCGCGTTCGAACAGGCGCGGCAGCGCACTGAACACCGATGGCGGGAAACCACGCCGGGCCGGCGGCTCGCCGATGGCAAGACCGACATCGCGCAGCGCACGGGCGAAACGGGTGACCGAATCGACCAGCAACAGCACTCGCTTGCCTCGATCACGGAAATGCTCGGCGATCGCTGTACCGACCCAGGCGGCGCGGCTTCGCTCCAGGGCGGGCCGGTCGGACGTGGCCACGACCACCACCGAGCGGGCCATGCCTTCCTCGCCCAGGTTGTCATGGATGAATTCGTTGACTTCGCGGCCGCGCTCGCCGACCAGCACGATCACGTTGACGTCGGCATCGCCGCCGCGGGCAAGCATGCCCAGCAGGGTGCTCTTGCCACCGCCGGCGACGGCAAAGATGCCTATGCGCTGGCCTTCACCCGCGGTCATGGTGGCGTCGATCGCCCGCACCCCGGTGGCAAACGGCTGCTCGATCAGGTTGCGGCTGAGCGGATTGGGCGAATCGGCGTAGATCGGTGCATCCACGGTCGGACCCAGCGGCCCTTTATCGTCGATCGGCTCACCGTGGGCATCCAGTACGCGACCGAGCAGGCCATCCCCGGCGCGCACCGCCGCCTGGCGACCCGTGGCATAGACCTCGGTGGTGGCCGAAATGCCATCCAGCGCGCCCAGCGGTGTCAGCAGGGTGTGTTGGCGGGCCACGCCCACCACCTCGGCTGCCAGGCGGAAGTCGGGATCGCCCTCACCGCGGGGATTGCGCAGGTAGCACAGCTCGCCGATCGAGGCCTTCAGGCCGGTCGCACGGATCAGGGTGCCGTAGGCATCGGCCACCCGGCCGACGCGCTCGATCCGGGTGACGGATGACAGCGCACTGAGCAGCGGATCGCCGGCGGGAGCACTCACGAGGCAGGCGCCTCCGCAGCTGCACCGGCCAACGCGGCGCGGATGGCCTCGATCTGCTGGGTCACACCCGCCCTGACCTCTCCGGCTTCCGATACCACCACGCAGCTGAGCGGATCCAGGCTTTCATCACCCACCAGCTCGATCACGCCCACGGCAGGATGCGCCTGGCGCACCGCGCCCAGGCCGGCTTCCACGCTCTCGCGCACATCCGGGTGGACCCGGATCAGCAGGAACTGTTCCGCCTGGGCGGCTTCCACGGCCTGCATCACCAGCGGTGGGACCACGGTAAGCGCGTCGAAGCCCGGGGCAATCCGGGCAACGATGGCACAGGACAGGTCGGTGATCCTGCCCGCGGCTTCCGCCAGCACCCGCGCGCGCCGCTCATTGAGTTCGGCCATCTTGCCGGTCATCTGCTGCTGCGCACGGGCCAGGCCTTCCGCAAAGCCGGCGGCGTGTCCTTCCTCGCGGGCTTTTGCCACTTCCTTTTCCGCCTGGGCATACAGCGCATTGACCTGGTCAAGCAGGCTGTCGAGCTCCGACAGCCGGGACCAGGCCGCGGCAGGCACCACCGGTGCAGTGACCGAACGCACGAACGCCCGCCGGTCCGTCACCACCACGGCATCCTGCGGCACCCGCGGTGCCGGTCGGCCCTGGGTCGCGCTGTGTCCGGGTGCGTTTGTCGCACTCATGGCCCTTCCCTCTTGGTCTCGTGATGGGTTACCAGCAGCAATACCGGTTTCTCCGGCAGATGAGCGGGGCCGGGCTCTTCGGGCGGATGCAACAGCGCCACCCACTCGCCCAGCGGGCGGTCCCGCTGCGCTGCCCAGCCGCGCAATTCGCTGCGACCCTGGCGTTCGAACAGCGCATGAAGTGCCGCATCGTCTTCGCGGGTGCGCAGCGCTTCCATCAGCGGGGTCCACGCCTGCTGCTGACGACGCAGCACGTCGTCTTCGACCCTTGCATTCCAGATGGTGCGGTCCAGTGGCAACAGGTAGCTGCTGCCCAGCGCCCGCTTGAGCCTGCGCACCGAGTCCCGCCCCACCTCGGCGCGGATCAACGGTGCGTACGCCAATACGCCCAGGTCCCGGATCAGCGCCGCCAGCCGCGCACGCGGCCAGCGCAGGACAGCGCTGGGGATGGCATGCCCCGGCCGGGGCGCCAGCAGCGCATCGGCCGCACCCGCCTGCAGCAACGTCCGCGCAAGCAGTCTGCGCCCCAACTGCGAGCGGCCGGCACGGGCCACCAGCCGCTGATCGACGGGCCCTGCCTTATCGGCATACCAGCCCGGGTCAACCTCGGCGAACAGCGGCTGGAGCGGCATGGCCCCGGGTCACCCCTTCCAGATCCGGTCGTCGGGCTTGGCCGGTCCCTTCAGCCGCGCACGCAGTCGGTTGCCAAACGCCATGGCCAGCGCAAGCAGTGCGATCACTCCGGCCACGATACCCAGGGTCACCGGGCTCATCGCCGACATCACCGGCTGCGCGCGGCCCTGTGCTGCCAGATCAGTCGGAGCCGGCAGCGTGTTGAATTTGATGGTCACGTGGTTGATGTTCTCCAACCCCGGAACCGCGTCTTTCACCAGCACCTTGAAGTTGTGTTCCTCGTTGCGGACATTGGCCCCCGCCTGCTCGAACACCACGACTGACGCCGATGCCAGCCCAACCTTGCCAAGCACCGGATCACGCTCGGGCATGGCGATATGGACCCGGGCATGGGCGACGCCCGCATACGAAGACAGGGTCCGCGACAGGTCCTGCTGCAGACCACACTGTTCCTGGCCACGCTGCTCGGTCGCCGACGACACGAACCCCTGTCGCTGGAACACCTCGCAGGTGGTTGACTGGAAGCTTTCTCCCGGCAGGCCACGCGCTTCGAGGATCTGCATGGCGAGGGCGAAATCACCCTGTCCGACCCGCACCTGGTAGCCGCTGTCACTGGCGATCGAAGTGCGCTTTTCCGCCTTGATCCCGTTGGCCAGCAGCACGCCCAGCACGCGGTTGGCCTGACGCTCGTCCAGACCGTCGTTGAGGGTCACGCGGCTGCAGGCAGCCAGCATCAGGCTGGCCACCAGCACCACCGCGATCCGCATCCATTTTCCGTTTACGGTCCCGGTTGTCGTCGCGATCATTGTTGCTCCCCCGTCATTGCCGTCAGGACTGCTGGCGGAACAGCTGCTGCACGCCATCGGACGTACGGTTGGCCACGTTCGCTGTCAGCTGCGACTGGAACAGGAACTGGTGCGTGCTCATGGTCATTTCCAGCATCTGGCTGGGGGTGAGGTCACCCACCGTGGATGCCTCAGCCATGCTGTGCGAAAGATCGGCGATCTTCTTCGCTCCGCCGTTGAGGCCGTCGAATGCCGAGATCAGCATGCGCGTGCCCTGCGAAGGCTCTGCCTGGGCAGGTCCCGATACGGCTTCGGCTCCAGACGCCTGCTGCGTCTGGCCGGGGCCGGAAACACGATCCTGCGCCTGGGCGAAGTCACGGACCTCGGTGGCTGACGCCTGGGGTTGGGCCGCGGATCCGGCACTGGCGCCGCCGGCTGCGCCGGTGGTCGCTTCAATACCCGCAGCCTGGATGGCTTCAATCATTTCAACTCTCCCGTGGAGACATTCTTGGAGACGTTCGTGGAAACGTTCCGTTACTGGCGCTTGCCCAGGGTTTCCAGCGCCTGACCGGTCGCGTTCTGCGAGGTCGCGGCGTTGTTGGACATGAACTGCATCTTCAGGCTGGCCGCTGTGAGCTGGACCATGTTGGATGGCTGGTCACCGCCGGTGCGGATCTCTGCCGACATCTCGGTGATCTGTGCCGCCTGGCCGTCGAGGGCCTGGCCCCAGGCGCGGGACATCGCTTCATACCAGCTGCTGCCGCTGCTGGAAGACGCGCTGCCGCGACCACCGTTTGCGGCCGGACCGTTGTTGAATGTGGCGTGCCCGATGAAGTTGTTCAGGGCGGAATTGTCGACGCTCATCATGCTGCTCCTTCTGCTATGGATTGAGACTGCTGGATGGTCCGGCATCCCGGACCGTACTGCGATTCCTTTCCTGGAGATTCCTTTCCTGGAATGTTCATTGGCGACCTCCCGCCGCACGCGCCTGCTCCATCGCCCAGGCGTGCGAGCGCGAAGCCGCGGCGGATACTCCCGCCGATCCACCGCCTGCCGCCGGGGCAGAAGCTGCTTCCTTCTCTTCGGCAGCCAGCGGGCGGATGGTGATCTTGCGGATCGTGCCGTCACCGGTAGTGGCGAACGCGTGATTTCCCAGTGACGCCAGCGCGCCTTCGCCGGGGATGAACATGCCCACCCGGTACTCGTTGCCGTGCTCGTCAAGAAGATGCGGATCATCGCCCCGCTCGTAGGCCACGATCCGGACCGCCGGCGCATCTTCTGGAGACGCCTTTTCAGGCGCTGGTGCAGCACGGTTGATCAGTGCGACCCGGCGCACGCCGGTGTTGCGCATGGCATCGGTATCGATAAACGCATGGAAGGCGGCTTCATCCTCGTAGTAACCGGTGACCTCCACCTCACCCCGGCCCAGATAACGGGCGTTGCCGGGATAGCCACCACCGCGCAGCACCTCGGCAACGTCCGAAGCCAGGTCCGCGCCGGTGGTCAGCATCAGCCCGGCGTCGAGTCCCTCGTCAACGATCATCTGCTGCATCCGCTGGCGCACGGAGTTATCCACCACCATGCCGGACAGCACCGGACGCCCGTTGACGTCCGTCTCGATCTTCCGCCCGGACACGCTGAACTCGAGCGCCATCGCCTTCAGGCGCTGCTCGGGATCCACTTCCGGCTCGGAGGAGGGCACCACCGCGACAAACGTGGCCAATGCGGCCAGGCACAGCACCGCGATGGCGGCAATCATCGGCAGCCGGCGGGTGAAGGGTTCGGAGATCCTGCGTGCCCGCGAAGCACTGGGCTGATCGCCATCGGGGGCCAGCGCCAGCCACGCGGGGTCGTCTTCTTCGCCAAAGGCCAGCGCGGCTTCACCCAGTCCGACCCGCTGCAGCCGGTCCATGGCGACCGGGTCGCCGGGATGCAGCACGCGGCCCTCCAGCTGCAGCGGCGCATCCAGCGCGCGCAGCTGGCCGTGGCCGTCAATTACGCTGATCAGGGCGTGGTGCCGGGCAACGCCCTCATCGGCCAGGACGATGTCGCAATCGTCGCCGCTGCCGACCAGGATCATCTCGCGCTCGGCCAGCTCCCGGCTCGCTCCTGCGTGCAGCCCGGAGATGATCCGCAGCAGCCTGCGGCTCTCCTGTGCTGAAACGTTGGCGTCCGGCTCAGACATCAAGTACCTCCCTGCACCACCTTCCGACACTTCGCATCAAAGCGCGGGCTCCGGCAATTTCCGGAACGGACTGGTCACGCATTGATCTGCCCCGATTGAACGATGCGAAGATCCGCTGCCAGCTCCTGGTAGGAGAGCACCGGCAGCTCGAAAAAATCCACTTCCATCAGTTTTCGCAGGTGTCGGCGCACGTCGAGCGAGCACAACAACACCGGGCGGACGTCCTGGGCCATGCGTCCCAGATGGGCACGCACTTCATTGCCAAGACGCGCGGCCAGCTCGGGAGAGATGGCCAGTTGGCTGGCGCCGCCGGCAACCCTGACGGATTGACGCAGCTTGTCTTCCAGCTCGGGGTGGATCAACAGTACGTGCAAATTCCGGTCGCTGTCTGAATAGCGGTCGGCGATTTCGCGCTTCAATGCAACCCGCACATATTCGGTCAGCAGCACCACATCCTTCTCGCGCCCACCCACATCGGTGATGGCCTCGAAGGCGTCACGCAGGTTGCGGATCGGCACGCCTTCCTCGGCCAGCCGGCGCAGTACATCGGCCACTCGCTGGGGGGCGACCACGCGCAGCATTTCCTTGACCAGGTCCGGATAGTCGCGCTGCATGCGGCCGAACAGGTTGGAGGTTTCCTGGATGCCAAGGAAGCCGCCCAGCCGGCGCTGCAATGCGCCACGGCAGTGGTCCACCATGACCTCGAGCGGCGGCTTTGCATCCTCGGAAGGCTCGCTGGTCCACTCACCCGACACCGGCGGGAAGAAGCCCGTCAGGCGCGCATCCGCCGCGCCCGGACGGGCCGGACGCAGCCCGTCTTCAAGCTGCAAACGCCCCGATGCCAGGCGCGCACCAAAGGCAGTCAGCCTGTATTCGCCGTCCTCCAGGCCCGCGGTAATCCGCAGCACCGGGGTGGGCACCGGCACGCCGTACTCCTCGCGCTGGCGCCGGGCGATCTCACCCATGCGGGTACGCACCGGCTCCTGCCCGAACGCGACGGCAATGGACGGCGAGATGTCCAGCTGCAGCGGCGCCGGCGGCGCCATGTCATCGCTCTGCTCGGTGACCTGGCTGATCGCCAGATCCTCGTCGCTGACCCGGAACAGCTTGCGCAGCGTTTCGAACTGGTAGCGGTACTGCCAGCCCGCCGCAGCGAAAAGAACCAGGCTCAGCACCGCGAACACCAGCTTCGGAAAGCCCGGCACCAGCATCATGAGGAACGCGAGAATGGCGGTGATCAGCAGCACCCGCGGCTGCTTGGTGATCTGGCGGGTGATGGCCTCGCCCAGGTGCTTGTCGTCCACGTCGCTGGTCGTGCGGGTCACCACCAGACCGGCGGCGATCGTGCCGAGGATCGCCGGAATCTGCGAGACCAGGCCATCGCCGATGGTCAGGATCGAGTAGACCCGGGTCGCTTCGCCCAGGCTCATGTCCTTCTGCAGCACGCCGATGGCCAGGCCGCCGAGCAGGTTGATGATGATGATGACGATGCCGCAGATGGCATCGCCCTTTACGAATTTCATCGCGCCATCAAGGCTGCCGTACAGCTGGCTTTCGGTCTCCAGCAGGCGACGCTTGCTGCGCGCCTCGTCCTTGTCGAGCAGGCCGGCACGCAGGTCCGAATCGATCGACAGCTGCTTGCCGGGCATCGCATCCAGGGTGAATCGGGCGGCCACTTCCGCCACGCGCTCGGCACCCTTGGCGATGACGATGAACTGGACCACAGTGATGATCAGGAACACCACCATGCCGACCACCAGGTTGCCCCCCGCCACCAGCGCGCCGAAGGTCTCCACGATGTGGCCGCCTTCGGCGTTGAGCAGGATCGAGCGGGTGATGGCGACCGAGATGGCCAGCCGGAACAGCGTGGTCAGCAGCAGCACGCTGGGGAAGCTGGAGAACGCGACAGGGCTGGGAATGTAGATGCCCAGCAGCAGCAGGCCGAAGCCGATGGAGATGTTGACGGCCACCAGCGAGTCGATCAGAACCAGCGGCAGCGGCAGGATCATCACCGCGATGATCAGCACCGCGCCGAAGGCCAGGAACACATCGCTGTAGCCCAGCCGTCCGCGTTGCGCCGAGCCCGCCGGCGCGGCGAACAGGTTTCCAATCAGCGCCCGCATTACCTACCTCCCCCTGTAGCCGCAGTCTGCGGCGTCAACCAGGACTGGGGCGTCTGCCATGCCGGGCACCCGATCTGCGGAGAGTCTCCGCACGTTCCGCTGCAACCGACATCGCTTCTGCTCCACCCCTGACCTCATGTGTCACTTTGTGCCAACTTACGATAGCTGTGTAAAGTGTACGGAGCGTAAAGAAGATGTTTCAGTCAACACGAATGGCGTTCTGGGCGGGAGGACATGCACGAACTGTGACGCGCATCCCGTTACGCAAATGAATCACGGAGGCTTAACGCCGCAGCAGTCGATCTAGTGGAGACTTCGCCGTTCGTGCGGCAGGTGCCGACCCGGATTCTTCGGAATCTGGATCGATGGTCACATCGTCCTGTTCCAGGCGTGTGATCAGATTCACCGACTGCGCGCTCACCCCGATGGCCAGCACGCGCCCGGCACGGGTCTGGAGCAGCACGACGCGTTCACGCGGCCCCACCGGCAGGATCTGCAGGACTGAAAGACGGGCTTTGCTGCCCGTCAAACCGTAGCGGCGGCGCATGAGGCGCAGCACCAGGAGCAGGGCAAGAATCATGAACCCCAGCGGCACCACGATTCCCATCAGCTCACGCAGATACGACGGCGCCGGCGCGCTCGCCAGGGGCGCGGCCGCTGCCATGACAAGACCGGGGGCGAGGACCAGCGCGGCGAAGACAATCACGCTGGCTGCACGGCGGCGAAGCAATCTATGTGACATGGCGGCAAAGGGGGCGTAGGGAATGAAAGGGGGGAGCGCGAGGGACGCGGCAGCAGGGTATCCCATTGGCAGCGACGTGGAACGGCCGGCGGGGCGGGCCGGTAAGCGCCGATGACGACCATCGAAACGGCCCCCGCGAAAGCAGGGACGGCCTTGGTCACAGGGTTGGAGTCGCTGCTGCAGGCAGTGCCGTTCGCCTGCGCCGCCTTCGACCGTAGCGACGGCCGGCTGCAGGCTGCAAATGATCTGTACCGGCGTGAATTCGGCGCCCTTTCAGGCCACGACCGCCGCGCCGGGCTGCTCGATTCACTGCGCGCCAGCGAGATCGACGTGGATGCCGGCCGCGAGGTGCGGGCCCCGCACAACGGCCGCTGGTACTCGCTGTACTGGCGCGACGTTGACCAGCAGGGGCAGGCCCTCGTCCTGCTGACCGCGGTCGACATCAGCGAGCAGATCGAAACGCTGGACTCGCACAAGAGCCGTCAGGAAAAACTGCTGTTCACCTCGCGACTGATGTCGGTGGGAGAGATGGCCGCGACCCTCGCCCACGAGCTCAACCAGCCGCTGGCGGCCATCGTGAACTATCTCAACGGCAGCCTGCGACTGGTTGATAAGGCCGGCGGGCCGGCGCAGGTGGAGCGCGCCCTGATAGCCGCACGCACCCAGGCCGAGCACGCGGCTGCGGTCATCGCCCGGGTGCGCGAATTCGTCCGTGCGCGCGAGCCGCGGCGCGACGTCCACAGCCTGGCCGCCATCGCCGAAACCGTGCTCGAACTCCTGCGTCTGGAGGCCGAACGCCAGCAGCTGGACATCGAAGTAGCGCTCGCCGCCACCCTGCCCGACGTCTACGCCGACAAGGTGATGATCGAGCAGGTGCTGCTGAACCTGGTGAAGAATGCGATCGAGGCCATGCGCGAGGTCGACGCTGCAGAACGCGAGCTGCGCATCGAGGGTCGGGTGAACCTGGACGGTGAGATCGAGGTACGGGTGTGCGATCGGGGCCACGGCATGAGCCCTGCGCAGAGCGCACAGCTGTTCTCGCCGTTCTACACCACCAAGTCGGACGGCCTGGGAATCGGCTTGGCGATCTGCCGGTCGATCATCGAATATCACGAAGGACGGCTGTTCTTCGAACCACGCGACAGCGGCGGCAGCATCTTCGGCTTTACCCTGCCGCGCGCCGAAGGGAGGACATGAGATGGGACAGGTCCTGGTGTACCTGGTTGACGACAACGACGGCTTCAGGGAATCCACCGCATGGCTGCTGGAAACGGCCGACTTCAAGGTCCAGGCATACGCCTCGGGCGCGGAGTTCCTGGCGGCCTATGATGCCGGCCGACCAACCGGCGAAGCCTGTCTGGTGTCGGATATCCGCATGCCACGGATGAGCGGTCTGCAGCTGCAGGATGAACTGATCCACCGCGGCAGCACCCTGCCGCTGGTGTTCGTCACCGCCCACGGCGATGTGCCGCTGGCAGTGGAGGCAATCCGCAAGGGCGCGGCCAACTTCCTTGAAAAACCGTTCAGTGACGACACCCTGATGGAGGCGATTGGGGCCGCGCTTGCCAACGCCCGCAGCCGTGCCGATGGCTTCATCAATCAGCAGGTCCTGGAAAAGCTCAGCCCGCGCGAGCGCCAGGTGCTGGACCTGGTGGTGGCCAGCAAACCCAACAAGATCATCGCCGACATCCTCGGCATCAGCATCAAGACAGTGGAACTGCACCGGTCGAACATGATGAACAAACTCGGGGTACGCTCGCTGCCCGAACTGATGAAGGTGGCCCTGGGGCATGCCTGAGACTGTGAAGGTTGTATCCGCCGCTTCCGCACCGGCACCACTGCGCGGCCGCATCCCGGTCGTGCCGCCCGCACACGCGCAGGCGTTGCGGACTTTTTTCTCCGCCCCGCACAGCTGGCTGCTGGCCGACCACGGTCTGGTCATGTTCATGCCCGGCCGGTCCGGCGCCGCGGACGAAATCTTCGAGCTGGATGCCGAAGGCACGCGCATCGGCGTGCGCCTGCAGGCCACGGCGGCAGCCATCGGCGAAGGCCTGCACTGGAGCGATTTCAGCGGATCCTCGCGGATCCTGGCCTGGAGCCTGGCCCACGAAAACCAGCTGATGCGCCTGAGCGAGGCGCTGGGCGTGGCCCTGACCCCGCTGCTGGAATCCGACGCCGGAGAGGATCCGGTCGACGCCGCGCTGTGGCTCGACTTCCTGATCGATGACGAGCCTCCGGCGGAGGATCCCGACGCCGCGCGCCGCGCTCCGGGCCTGCACGGTTCGCTGCGCCTGCCCGCCGAATGGCTGCCGCGGCTGCTGACCCGCGCCGAGCCGCCGTTCGAAGGCCAGACGCCGCCACGCCTGGGGCGCTGGAGCAAAATCCCGGCTTCGGTGTCGCTGCAATTCGCCATCCCGCCGCTGACCCCGGCCGACTGGGCGGGCCTCACGCCGGGCGCGGTGTTCGTGGTTGGCCGCGGCGGACGCCGGCCGGCTTTCCAGGCCCATGCCTGCGGCCAATCCTGGCCGCTCGCCCCGACCGGCGCCGGCTGGCGCATCGAGGGCCCGGCGCAACCCATTCCACGCATGCATGAGGATTCCACCATGACCGACACCCCTTCCGAAGCCGTAGCAGACGGCGACCAGGGCGAGGCCGCGGCGCCACCGCCGGATCCGGAGGCCGCCGTGCGCGGGCTGCCGGCCCAGGTGGTGTTTGAGATCGGCCGCCTGGAAATGCCGGTAGGCAAGCTGGCCGAGCTGCAGCCGGGCTATGTGTTCCCGGTCCCCGCGCAGCTGGAAGGTGCCAATGTGACCATCCGCGCCAACGGTGAGGCGGTCGGGCAGGGCGAGCTGGTTTCGGTCGGCGACACCCTCGGCGTACGCCTGTTGTCCTGGAAGTAGGCCGAAACGATGGACTTCAGCAATTACTCCCCGGCACTGGTACTGCTGGTCGTCGTCAGCCTGGCGCTGGCGCCGTTCGTGGCGGTGATGGTGACCTCCTTCACCAAGATGGTGGTGGTGCTGAGTCTGCTGCGCAACGCGCTCGGGCTGCAGCAGGTGCCACCGAACGTGGTCATCAACGGCTTGGCGATCGTACTGTCGATCTATGTGATGTATCCGGTGATCCTGGATACCCACGCGGCGATCACCGCACACATGGAGGGCCGGCCGCCCCCGCCCACGGTGCAGGCGCATATCGAGGCACGCCAGGCGGAGCAGGCGGCAATGGCCCAGCGCGAAATCCAGGCCATGCGCGATGCGGCTACCGAGGGTTCCGACGCGGCCGCGGGCACGCCCGCCAGTCCGGCTGCCGCCGATGCGCTACAGGCGGAAGCCCGCGCGGCGACCGAACCCGAACGCGGCGAGCTGTTCCGCAACGTGACCGGAGGCGTGGGCCAGGACCCGGGCGAGGACCCGCAGGCGCTGGCAGCACAGGATCCAAGCGCGCCGCGGGTGATCATTGCCCCGCCACCGCCAACCGCCACCGGCCCTCCGGCCGACGGCATCGACGCGAACTACCTGCTGGCCCTGGCCGAGGCCGGCAAGGAACCGCTGCGCACGTTCCTGATCGATCACTCGCACCGCACCGAGCGCCAGTTTTTCCTCAACAATGCCAAGCGCCTGATGCGTGAGGAATACCACCCGTCGCTGACGATCAACGACTTCATCGTGGTGATTCCCGCGTTCACGGTGAGCGAGCTGACGGCGGCGTTCCAGATCGGCTTCCTGATCTTCCTGCCCTTCCTCATCATCGATCTGGTGGTGGCCAACATCCTGCTGGCGCTGGGCATGATGATGATGTCACCCACCATCGTCTCGCTGCCGTTCAAGCTGCTGCTGTTCGTGCTGGTGGACGGCTGGGCCAAGCTGGTGCATGGCCTGGTGCTGACCTACGCGATGACATGACCGTAATCCGCACCACCGCCGGAGAAGGCCACCATGGCTGAAATGCTGGAACTGACCCGCCAGTCCCTGTGGCTGGTGCTGGTCCTGTCGGGACCGCCGATCGCTGCTGCGGCCGTGGTCGGCCTGCTGGTGGCCTTCCTGCAGGCGGCCACCCAGCTGCAGGAGCAGACGTTCGCCTACGCGCTGAAGTTCCTGACCATCGTGCTGGCGCTGTTCGTGACCGCTTCGATGATTGGCGGAAGCATGTACACCTTCACCGAGCACATCTTCACTTCGTTCCCGGGCCTGGTGAGGGACAACCGGCAGTGAACCCGTTCGGCTCGCTCAGCGAGACCATGCTCGCGCTGGGACTGACGCTGCCGCGCATCATCGGTGCGTTCATCATGCTGCCGCTGATCACCCAGTCGAACATGCCGGCCATGGTGCGCAACAGCTTTCTGGTCAGCCTGGCGATCGTGGCCCTGCCGGTGGCGATGGCCGCCGCGCCCGGCGCGACCACCAGCTCGCTGCAGTGGCCGATGATGGTGCTCAAGGAGCTGTTCATCGGCCTGGCGATCGGCTATCTGTTCGGGCTGGTGTTCTGGGCGTTTTCCGCCGCCGGTACGGTGATCGACAACCAGGTCGGCATGGGCATGGCCCAGGCGTTCGACCCGATCCAAGGCCACCAGGTGACCCTGCACGGACAGTTCCTGTCCGAATTTGCGGCATGGCTGTTCATGGCCAGCGGCGCCTTCATGATCTTCCTGGGGCTGCTGATGGACAGCTATGCCATCTGGCCGCCGACGTCCTTTTTCCCCGATCTTGAGCGCGCCGGGATCAATCTGTTCGTCAGCCACTTCGGCTGGTTCATGAGCA
Organism: Luteimonas qiangzhengi; assembly: GCF_039548515.1. NCBI lineage: Bacteria > Pseudomonadati > Pseudomonadota > Gammaproteobacteria > Lysobacterales > Lysobacteraceae > Luteimonas > Luteimonas qiangzhengi. The sequence continues at coordinate 46,619 of NZ_JBCLVE010000015.1, forward strand.
CGCTGGTTGTGCTGGCTGCGCCGGTGATGGTGATCCTGCTGGTGATCGACCTGTCGTTCGGACTGATGAACCGGTTTGCGCCACAGCTCAACGTGTTCGCCCTGACCCTGCCAATCAAGGCCTGGCTGGCCACTGCGATCATCCTGCTGCTGCTTGGGGTCTATGTGGAAGTATTGCTGGAGCGGCTGGCGTCGAGCGACGGACTGGTGGAACTGCTGCGGCGGACCTTCGGCGGCTGAGCCTGGCGGCGTTGGCCGCGCCCGCCGCGCCCGTTACGAACGTCAGTCCGTCGGGGCGCCCGCACCGGCCGCGCCGGTATCGCTGCCTCCCGGATCGCCGCGGCGCACGCCCTCGGCCCAGAACAGCACTTCGGCCACCGCGTCGAAGAACTCGTCGCTGATGTAGTCATCCAGCTCGACCTTTTCATTCAGCCCGCGTGCCAGCGGCACGTTCTGCAGGATCGGCACGCCCGCCTCCTCCGCAGCCTGCTTGATCATCTCGGCCATGTGACCTTCGCCCTTGGCAACCACCACGGGAAGGTCGGTTTCACCCTGCTCGTACTGCAGGGCCACGGCGATGTGGGTGGGGTTGGTCACGACCACGTTCGATTTGCGCACGGATCCAAGCATATTCTGCTGCGCCCACTCCTGATGCAACTGCTTGCGCCGCTGCTTCACGTAGGGGTCGCCTTCGTTGTCCTTCACCTCACGCTTGATGTCGCGCCGGCTCATGCGCAGCTTCTTGGTGTAGGAAAACTTCTGGTACCACACGTCCAGGGCCGAGACGAAGAAGAACACCACCACCGTCCACAGCATGATCCACTTGATCCCGTGCCACACCGCGGCGGCCATGCCCGCCGGGTCGCCGTGCGGCAGCAGCATCAGCCGCTCGATCATGCCCTTGAGCACCACGTAGCCGATCGCGATCATCGCCGCGCACTTGATCACCGACTTGATCAGTTCGATCAGGTTGTCCATCGAGAACATCTTCTTGATGCCCTCGACCGGATTGAGCTTGTCCACCTTGGGCGCCATCTTCTTCATGGTGGCGATCGGGCCCACCTGCAGGAACTCGATCAGCACGCCCAGCGTGACCGCCAGCAGCATCAGTGGCAGCACCATCCACAACAGGGTCGTCAACGCCAGCCAGCCCAGCTGCGGCAGCATCTGGAAGAACGGCAGCGTCACCGCTCCGAGCGACTGATCGAACAGATCAGCGATCCGCCGGCCCATGAGGCCCATCAGCATCCAGCCTCCGGCCACCCAACCCATCACCAGCACGGTGCTGGTCAGGTCCTTGCTCTTGGCGACATCGCCTTCCTTGCGCGAGTCCCGGATTTTTTTCGGAGTCGGTTTTTCGGTCTTGTCGCCGCTGTCGCCCTTGTCGGACATCCGTTACGCCTGCATTTGCCCCGGTACCGTGCCGGAGGCTAGCATGCCCGCGCGACCGCATTGCCGTCCGCTCCGCCGTGCGCCTGAACAGGGCAAAACAGGTGCTGCAACCTAGGGTCGCCCCGAGGTGACACCGGACCTGCAGCGCAATACATTGGATCCCGACCCCCGAAAGACGGTCGCCGCCCCCCACGCTTCCAGCCCCCACTTCCAGGATTTCCCGCACAGTCATGAGCAGCATCGGCTCCAATCCGCACCTCAACCTCACCGGCCTTGGCGGCCTGGGGAATCAGGTTGCGCTGGACGATCTGCACGCACGACAGCAGGCTGGACTGGAACGGGTCGAGGCGCCGCGTGATCCGGGCACCGCCCAGTCCGATGTCGATGCCGGCGAACTGGTGCTGCAGGCTGCAGCCTGGGAAGGCGAAGGTGAAGGCAGCCGCATGCTGCCCGGTGATGGCGCTTTTGAAGCCGCGCTCGGCCACGCCGACCTCTCGGCCGCTGCCGACCAGGGCGTGGACGCGATCTTCGCCGCACTCGGCGCCGCCTGACCGGTTTTCCTGTTTCCTGCCCGGGCGCCTCCGGTCGCACCACTGCGCTGCGCCGCGATACCCTGACCACCCTTTCTGCAGCAGCATTTCCAGCGCTGAGGATCCGGCATTGCCGGCCGCCTTGCGCCGCCAACAACCATGAACATCCCCGCCCCCGAACCTGCCGCCCTGCGCGCCGCCGCCGACCGGCTGGTGTCGACCCTGGCCGCGCACAGCGATCCCGAGTACCGCCTGACCGTGCTCAAGCGGCTGGCCCGGCGCCTGGGGGAAGACTCCTACCCGATGTTTCTGCGACTGCTGGGCGTAGTGGCGGAAAGCGACGATGAGCGCGCCAAGCGACTGTTGGCCGAGACCCTGGGCACGGCCCTGCGGCGCATGGACCTGCCCGGCGGGGCGCTCAGTTCCTGGGGCGCGACCGGACTGCCCGACACGGTCAATCCGTTTGCGGCCGGCGGCCTCAGCGGGCATTTTTTCGGGGCCACGCCGCGGCGCCTGCTTGGCCCGGTGGAGTACCTGACGGTCTGGCACCTGCAGCGCACCCAGCGCATGCCGCTGGGCGCGGAAACCTTCCATACCAGTCTGGAGCGGCTGATCGAACTGCTCAACCACAGCGAGGAGGCCCGCACCCTGTACCCGCAGAAGATCGCCGCCGACGTGCAGAACGAGCTGGAAGGCGCCTACACCCGGGCCACCCGCGAGCGCCTCGCTGCGCTGGCGGCGGCATGGAAGGCGGGCAAATCCCCGGCGCAGGTGGCCCAGGCGGCGCTGGACCCGGAATTCGACCAGCCCCACGGCGCATGGCTGGTCCGCGACCTGTAGCGTCATGCCACGCCAAGCCACGCCGCAACCCGGTCCGGATCGGCCCGGGTCCGGCCGCCGGCGTTGCTGGGTGATAATGCACCCATGTCGCAATCCTCTGATCAGTCGCGCCTGCCTTTTCCGGAAAAGCCGGACACCGCAGCGCCCATCGACACCCAGCCGGCCGCGTCGGCGCGCGCCACGGTGAGCCCCTATAAACGCCCGCTGTGGGCGCGCGTGCTTGGCGGCCTGTTGGGTCCGTGGATCGGCCTGAAGAGTGAGCCCGCCGATCCCGAGCGATTTCTGGACGGGCGCCCGGTCTGCTACGTGCTCGAGGATTACGGCCTCTCCAACGCCCTGATCCTGGAGCGCGCCTGCCGCCAGGCCGGCCTGCCTTCTCCGCTGCAGCCGCTGCCGGGCGATCCGCTCGGACGCAAGCGCGCCTACGTGGCGCTCTCCCGGCGGAACGCGGGATCCACCCTGGGCGCGCTGGCTCCGGGCAAGCGTCCTCCTACCAAGACCCACTCCGAATCCCTGGCGCGCCTGCTTGACGCCCATCGCGACGATCCGTCGCTGGACGTGCTGCTGGTGCCGGTCTCGATCTTCGTCGGTCGCTCGCCAGACAAGGCCAGCGGCTGGTTCTCGGTGCTGTTCTCGGAAAACTGGGCGCTGGTGGGCCGCTTCCGGCGGCTGCTGACCATCCTGCTCAACGGCCGCGACACGATGGTCCGCTTCGCCGCGCCTGTGGAGCTTCGTGCCAGCGTGGAAGAAGGCCTGACGCCCGAGCGCACCGTGCGCAAGGTATCGCGGGTGCTGCGTACCCACTTCAACCGCATCCGCGAGGCGGTGATCGGGCCGGACCTCTCGACCCGGCGGCTGCTGATTGACAAGGTCCTGGCCACGCCTGCGGTCAAGGAAAGCATTGCCGACCAGGCCCGGCGCGACAACAGCACGCCCGAGGACGCCTGGAAGAAGGCCCACGGCTACGCCTGGGAAATCGCCGCCGATTACTCGCACCCGCTGGTGCGCTCGGCCAGCTTCCTGCTGACCACGGTGTGGAACCGGATCTACCGCGGCGTGCTGGTGCATCACCTGGACCGGCTCAAGGCCGTGGCACCGGGCAACGAGATCATCTATGTGCCCTGCCACCGCAGCCACATGGACTACCTGCTGCTGTCCTATCTGCTGTACGTGCGCGGCATCGTGCCCCCCCACATCGCTGCGGGCATCAACCTCAACCTGCCGGTGATCGGCACCGTCCTGCGCAAGGGCGGGGCGTTTTTCATCCGCCGCAGCTTCCGCGGCAATGCGCTGTATTCGGCGGTGTTCACCGAATACGTGGCGCAGCTGGTGGCCGGCGGCTATTCGATCGAATACTTCATCGAAGGCGGGCGCTCGCGCACCGGCCGGCTGCTGGCCCCCAAGGGCGGGATGCTGGCCATGACCGTGCGCGCCTACCTGCGCCAGCCCACCCGGCCGGTGCTGTTCCAACCGGTCTATATCGGCTACGAGAAGCTGATGGAGGGCAACAGCTACCTGGACGAGCTGTCGGGCAAGAACAAGAAGAAGGAATCAATCTGGCAGCTGCTGCGCGGCATCCCGCGGGTGCTGCGCTCCAATTACGGCCAGGTAGTGGTGAACTTTGGCGAGGCGATCCCGCTCACCGAAGCGCTGGCCGAACATGCGCCGGACTGGAACGGCAGCCCCATCTCCGAAGAAGAAAAGCCCGCGTGGCTGTCGGCCACGGTCGAACGCATCGCCCAGCGGATCCAGGTGAACATCAACCGCGCCGCCGACGTCAATCCGGTCAACCTGCTGGCGCTGGCCCTGCTGTCCACGCCCAAGCACGCCATGGGCGAGGCCGACCTGCTGGCCCAGATCGCCCTGTCCCGGACGCTGCTGACCGAGGTGCCCTACAGCGATCTGGTCACGATCACTCCGCATACGCCGGCCGAGATCGTGGCCCACGGCGAAGAAATCGGCATCCTCAACCGCATTGCCCACCCGCTGGGTGACGTGCTCAGCGTCGACGGCGACACGGCAGTGCTGCTGTCGTACTTCCGCAACAACGTGGTGCACCTGTTTACCGCGTCGGCGTGGATCGCGTGCTGCTTCCTCAACAACCGGCGCATGAGCCACGCCACCCTGCTGCGACTGGGCGCCGAGCTGTACCCGTTCCTGCAGGGCGAACTGTTCCTGCCGTGGGATGCCGACAATTTCTCCGAACGCATCGCCCTGACCCTGGACGTGTTCGTGCGCGAAGGGCTGTTGCAGCGCACCGGTGAGGACGATGGCGGCATCTACCAGCGCAGCCCCGGCCAGACCGACGAGGTGTTCCGCCTGCGTGCGATCGGCCATCCGCTGCAGCAGGCGTTCGAGCGCTACTACATCGCCATATCGGTGCTGGCCAAGAACGGCCCTGGCACGCTGGGCGCGGGCGAACTGGAAAGCCTGTGCCAGCTGGCCGCGCAGCGGCTGAGCCTGCTGTACGCGCCGGCTGCACCGGAGTTCTTCGACAAGAGCCTGTTCCGCGGCTTCATCCAGAAACTGCGCGAGCTGGAGCTGGTGAAGCTGGACGGCAACAGCAAGCTCACCTTCGACGAGCGTCTGGACGGCTGGGCCCGCGATGCCAAGCTGATCCTGGGCCGCGAGCTGCGCCACACCATTGAGAAGGTCAGCCCGGAAGCGGCGCGGCCTGAAGAAACGCCCGAAGCCCAGAAAGACTGACGGATCGCATCAGGCGCCCTGGCCGGAGCTTGCCCCGGCCGGGCGCCCACGTTCGGGCGCCCAAGGCTGCAGGCTACTGCGGCGGGCGCTCGCCGCCCGCCGCGTCGTGTTCGGCGTGATAGCGGCAGGCTTCTTCAACCTCTTTTCGCGAGCCCAGGAACACCGGCACCCGCTGGTGCAGCTTGTCCGGCTGGATGTCCATGATCCGGCGCCGGCCATCGCTGGCCGCACCGCCGGCCTGCTCCACCAGCATGCCCATCGGATTGGCCTCGTACATCAGCCGCAGCTTGCCGCGCCGATCCGGCTCACGCTTGTCCCAGGGATAGATGAAGATCCCGCCGCGGGTCAGGATGCGATGCACATCGGCCACCATCGAGGCCACCCAGCGCATGTTGAAGTTCTTGCCGCGCGGCCCGGTTTCGCCGGCCAGCAGATCGGCCACGTAGGCCTGCATCGGATCTTCCCAGTGCCGCTGGTTGGACATGTTGATGGCGAATTCCTTCGTTTCCTCCGGAATCCGGATGTCGCGCCGGGTCAGCACGAACGCGCCGAGCTCGCGGTCCAGGGTGAAGGCGTGGGTGCCGTTGCCCACGGTCAGCACCAGCAGGGTCTGCGGCCCGTAGATGCAGTAACCAGCCGCTACCTGGTCGGTGCCGGGCTGCAGGAAATGCTCGTCGCGCGGCTCACCGGCGTTTTCCGGGGCGCGCAGCACCGAGAAGATGGTGCCGATCGAGACGTTCACGTCGATATTGCTGCTGCCATCCAGCGGATCGAACAGCAGCAGGTAGTTGCCCCGCAGCGACGCATCCGGCACCGGCGTGCAGTGCTCCATCTCTTCCGAAGCACAGGCCGCCAAGTGCCCGCCCCAGGCGTTGGCTTCCAGCAGGATCTCGTTGGACAGTACGTCCAGCTTCATCTGCGCCTCGCCCTGCACGTTGACGCTGCTGCCGCCGGCGCCGCTGACCGCATCGCCCAGCACGTCACTCAGGGCGCCCTTGCCCACCGCCACGGAAATCCGCTTGCAGGCGCGCGCCACCACTTCAATCAGCAGACGCAGCTGCGGGTTGATATGGCCCTCGCGCTGGGCCTCGATCAGGAAACGGGTCAGGGAGGTATCGGACATGGCAGGCGGGGTCCTCGGCGGCGGATGGGGGCCTATTGTCGCCTTTCCCGCCGCCAAAAGCCCCCGGGGCCCGCAGGCCCTGCCGCTACAATGGCCGGATGAGCACCGTCATTCCCCTGCCCGAACCGGTCATGCCTTCCCGCGGCAACGACCCGCTGGGCCAGCGCCGCGACATCGACCGGCTCGGCCGACGCCTGCGCCACCAGGCCGGCCGGGCAATCGCCGATTACGGGATGATCCAGGACGGCGACCGGGTAATGGTGTGCCTGTCCGGCGGCAAGGACAGCTACACCCTGCTGGACATCCTGCGGCAGCTGCAGAAAAAAGCACCGATCGATTTCTCCATCATCGCGGTCAACCTGGACCAGAAGCAGCCGGGCTTCCCGGAGCACATCCTGCCCGACTACCTGCACTCGCTTGGAGTTGATTTCCACATCATCGAGCAGGACACCTATTCGGTGGTCTCGCGGGTGGTGCCGGAGGGCAAGACCATGTGCTCGCTGTGCTCGCGAATGCGACGCGGCGCGCTGTACACCTGGGCCGCCGAAAACGGCATCACCAGGATCGCGCTCGGCCATCACCGCGAGGACATGGTGGCCACGTTTTTCCTCAACCTGTTTTTCCACGCCAAGCTGAGCGGCATGCCGCCCAAGCTGCTGTCCGACGATGGCCGCCACGTGGTGATCCGGCCGCTGGCGTATGCGGCCGAAACGGACATTGCCGAATACGCGCGCCTGAAGGAGTTCCCGATCATTCCCTGCAACCTGTGCGGCTCGCAGGAGAACCTGCAGCGCAAGCAGGTGCAGCGGATGATGGCCGAATGGGAGCGCGAAACCCCCGGCCGGATCGAGACCATCGCCCGCGCCCTGGCCGATATCCGGCCCTCGCAGCTGGCTGATCCGAAGCTGTTCGATTTCCTCGGTCTCACCCCCGGCGACACCAACCCGGTCTGATACCCCCTCGCCCACCGCACCGCAGCACCCACCGGGCGCGCGGCCACCGGCGGATTCCCCTGACAACTGCCCAACACGGTCCCTGAATGTTCTTTCGCAACCTCACCCTGTTCCGCTTCTCTCCTTCCCTCGACCTGTCGCACCTGGACGACGGCCTGGCGGAAGCCACGCTCAAGCCGGTCGGCCCGCTGGAGCTGTCCTCGCGCGGCTTCATCTCCCCGTTCGGCCGCAGCGCCGAAGCCCTCTCCCACCGCCTCGGTGATGCGCTGTGGCTGACCGTGGGCAGCGAGGACCGGCTGCTGCCAGGCGCCGTGGTCAACGACCTGCTGGCCAGGAAGCTGGCCGAAGTCGAGGAGAAGGAAGGGCGCAAGCCCGGCGGCCGGATGCGCAAGCAGATGAAGGACGACCTGGTGCAGGAGCTGCTGCCGCGCGCCTTCGTGCGCCCCGGCCGCACCGACGCGCTGCTGGACCTGACCCATGGCGTGTGCGCGATCGACACTTCCAGCCGCAAGAGCGCCGAGACGGTGGTGTCTGAAATCCGCCGCGCGCTGGGCAGCTTCCCGGCCCTGCCGCTCAATGCCGAAGTCTCGCCGCGCGCGGTGCTGACCGGCTGGATCGCCGGCGAGCCGTTGCCCGAAGGCCTGACGCTGGGCGAGGAGTGCGAACTCAAGGACGCCGATGACCACGGCGCGATCGTGCGCTGCCAGCGCCAGGAACTGCAGTCCGACGAAATCACCCGGCACCTGGAATCGGGCAAGCAGGTCACCAAACTGGCGCTCAACCTGGACGATCACGTGTCGTTCGTACTCGGCGAAGATCTGGTGATCCGCAAGTGGAAGTTCCTGGAGGGCGCCGTCGACCAGCTGGAAGCCAGCGATCCCGACGACATCCGCGCCGAACTCGACGCCCGCTTTGCCCTGATGAGCGGCGAATTCAGGCGCCTGTTCTCGATCCTGGAGCCGGCCCTGAAGCTGTCCAAGGCCGACGGCTGAGCCGATGCGCCGCCTGCTGACAGCGCGTCCACGCCGGATCGAACGTGATGTCATGCAGGTGCCGCTCGAAGATGGCGGCGGGCTCGAGATCGTGCGGGTGCGCGATCCGCGCGCACGCCGCATCCGCCTCAGCGTCAACGACCGTGGGGCCCGCCTGACCCTGCCGCTGCGCGCCAGCCTGGCGGCGGGTGAGCGCTTCGTCCTTGAGCATCGCGACTGGCTGATTGAACAGCTGGACAAGCGCGCCACGCCGCACGTCCACTCACTGGTTCCCGGCCAGGATGCCACCCTGCCGCTGCGGGGCTCGCTGCTGCCGCTGCGCTGGCAGGCGGCCCGCTACACGCGGCTGCTGCAGGAGAACGACGGGCTGGTCATGCAATATCCGGCCAGCGCCGGCCCGGCGGCCATCTCCCGGGCAGTGCGTGATTTCTACGAAGCCGAGGCCCGCACCGACATCGGTCGCTGGCTGCCGGGTTACCTGCCTGGCCTGCCGGCCGCGCCGAGCCGCATCAGGCTGCGGCAGATGTCATCGCAATGGGGGTCGCTGGCGCCGGGCGGCGCGATGTCACTCGACCTGTCGCTGGTGCTCGGTGACCCCGAGGCGTTTGAATACGTGCTGGTGCACGAGCTGTGCCACCTGATCCAGGCCAATCATTCGCCCGCGTTCTGGCACGAGGTGGAGCTGCGCTGCCCGGACTGGCGCCGGCACCGGGATTACTTCCGCGCCGAGGGCGCGCGCCTGAAAGGCACCCTGCGCGCCCTGCTGTCCACCCGGTAGCGGCACGATCAGCGCGCGAGGAAATCGCCGATGGCGGCGGCCACTTCGGCCGGTTGCTCCATGTGCAGGTGGTGGCCGCCCGTGATCACCACCAGCTCGCCCTGCGGCAGCAGCCGGGCGCGACGGCTGCGGTCGGGCTCGGGCAGGTAGGGCTGGGGCGGATCGGCGTAGATCACTCTGGTGGGACAGGCAATGCCAGCGACCAGGTCGTCAACCTGTTCCGGCGTCATCCGCACCATGGTCGGCAGGGTCAGGCGCGGATCGCTGCTCCAGCTGAAGCCGCCGTCGACTTCCTTCAGCCCACGCTCCACCAGCAGGCGGGCGCTGGCCTCACCGAGCGCGTTGGCCGCCATCCGCGCACGAATTGCCGGGGCATGGTCTGCGAACACGCGCAGCGGCCGCTTGTCCACCTGGCGGTTGGCTGCCACGGCTTCGCGCAGACGCTCAGCGGTACGTCCTGCCGGTTCCGGCAATGCACCCAGGGCCTCGATGGCCAGCAGTCGTTCGATCCGCTCGGGACATCCCGCGGCCACCATGCTGGCGATGCCCGCCCCCATGGAGTGGCCGAGCAGGGAGAATGTTTCCCACTCCAGCGCGTCGGCGATCTCCAGCACCGTGTTCACCGCGCCGGCAAACGAATAGTCCGCACCCGCGGCCAGATGGAAGCTGCGACCGTGGCCGGGCAGGTCCGGCGCCACCAGTTCCACCCCTTCAAGGTGACCGGCCAGCGGCACGAAGCTGGCGGCGTTGTCGAGCCAGCCGTGCAGGGCCAGCACGCGGCGCGCACCGGGCGTGCCGCTGCGCAGGCCGGCAATGGTGCCGCCCGCGATCTGCAGGGAAAGGCCGTCCATCAGGCGATCACGCCCAGGCGGCCAGCTTGCGCCGCGCCAGGTCGGCCAGCAGCTTCGCATGGGCCGGCGAATCGTTCAGACACGGAACGTAGTGGAGCTCCTCGCCGCCGTGTTCGCGGAACAGCTCGGCATTCTCGATCGAGATCTCTTCCAGTGTTTCCAGGCAGTCGACCGCGAAGCCGGGACAGACCACGTCGATCCGCTTCACCCCGTCCCGCGCCAGCTGCTCGATGGTGCCGGCCGTGTAGGGCTGCAGCCACTGCTCGCGCCCGAAGCGCGACTGGAAGGTCATGATGGCTTCGCCTTCGGGCAGGCCCAGCGCGGCGGTGATGGCATCCGTGCCCGCCTTGCAGTGACCCTGATACGGATCGCCCTGGTCCACCAGGCGCTGCGGAATGCCGTGGTAGGAAAACAGCAGGCGCTCGCCCTTGCCATGCTGCTCCCGGTAGGTGCGGATGCTCTCGGCCACCGCTGCCACCCACTGCGGATCGTCGTGATAATCGTGCACCACCCGCACGGCGTCGCCACCCACCCGGTTGGCCACGTCCTCCACCGAAGCGGTAGTGGTGGTCGAATACTGGGGATACAGCGGCAGCACCAGGATCCGGTCCGCGCCCTGGGACCGCAGACGCTCGATCGCTGCGGTCAGCGAGGGCTGCTGGTAGCGCATGGCCCAGCCTACCCGCACGTCCGGCATGGCGCCGGCCATGGCTTCAGCCAGGCGCCGGGTGTACACCGTCAGCGGCGATCCTTCGTCCATCCAGATCCCGGCATACAGTTTGGCGACCCGCGGCGAGCGCAGCGGCAGGATGATGAAAAACAGCAGTGGGCACCACAACCAGCGGGTCAGCTGGACCACGCGCCGATCCATGAGGAACTCGCCCAGGTAGCGACGCACCGCACCGGCGGTGGGCGCGTCCGGAGTTCCCAGATTGACCAGCAGGACGGCGTCGTGGCCGGGGGAAGATGCACTGGGCGCAGTGGCGTCGACCGCGGGCGACGGATGAGCTTGGTTTGTCATCGGTATAGGATGACAGGCGGTGGCGTCGGCTGTCAGCGCCCTGGCTGCGACAGTCGGTTCCGTGCGCAGGACTCATTGCCGATTCATGCCATCACCCCTAGCCTGACCCTGCCCTGGCCTGAACTTGCACCGCCCGGTGCGGTCTGTCCCGTATCCCCTCCGGAGTATCCCGATGTCCGTGTCCCGTCGTTCCAGCCTGCGCCTGCTGCTGCCCGTCGCCCTTGCCGCATCGTTGGCGGTCACTACTGCAGCCAGCGCCGGCCAGCGCGAAGACGTGCGCGCCCACAACGCGGTCCGCGTACTGGCCGAGATCCAGGAGATCCCGGAAAGCGCCATTCCCAACAAGCTGCTCGATGAGGCCCGGGCCATCGTGGTGGTGCCCGACACCGTCAAGGCCGGGCTGGTGATCGGCGGCCGCCGCGGACACGGGCTGATGTCGGTCAAGACCGCCGATGACACCTGGTCGCAGCCGGTCTTCGTGACCCTGACCGGAGGCAGCATCGGCCTGCAGGCCGGGGTGCAGTCCGCCGACGTGGTGATGGTGTTTCGCAACGACCGCAGCCTGGACAGCATCGTCAACGGCAAGCTGACGCTGGGCGCCGATGCCGGCGTGGCTGCCGGGCCGCTGGGCCGCAACGCATCCACCGCCACCGATGGCCAGCTCAAGGCCGAAATCTGGTCCTGGTCACGCGCCCGCGGCCTGTTCGCCGGCGTGGCGCTGGACGGCGCGGTGCTGAGCATCAATGACCGGGCCAACCAGGCCGTGTACGGCAGCGACACCACGCCACGGATGATCTTTGAAGGCCGGGTGCAGAACCCGCCCTCGAATGCCGTAGTGGATTTCCGCGACCGTCTGGAAGAAGCCACCGCCGTGGCGCGCGCCGAGCGCGGCACCGAAGCCGCCCAGTCGAGCACCGTGGCCACCACAGCCCCGACCGACGCCGCCACTGCAGGCCAAACTCCGGTCGCTGGGGACGCGGGCGCAGAAAGCCTGCCCCTGCCTTTGCCGCCGACTGCCGCCGAAGCCCAGCCGCAGCCGTTCGAACCGGTGCCCGAGGGCGAGATCCGCAGCGAACCGCTCGACGACGGCTTCTGAACCGGCTTCATTAACAGGCCCCGCACTGCCCGCCCGCAAAAGGCCGGGTGGCTGCGGTATCCTGACCCCTCCGATCAACCTGGAATTTCGACCACAGCTTATGGGCACTTTCAGCATCTGGCATTGGATCATCGTGCTGGTGGTCGTGCTGCTCGTTTTCGGCACCAAGCGCCTGCGCGGCGCCGGCCGTGACCTGGGCGAGGCGATCAAAGGCTTCAAGAAGGGCATTAACGACGCGGACGACGATACGCCGCCGGCCAAGCTCGAGGACCAGCAGCGGGAGACCGACTCCCAGCGGGACGCGCAGCAGAACGACAACGCGCGGCGCTGACGCCGCGGACGCGGCAGCTGCGACATGTTTGATCTTGGATTCTCCGAGCTCGTCGTCATCGCGCTGGTCGCCTTGATCGTGCTCGGCCCCGAGCGCCTGCCCAAGGCCGCGCGGTTTGCCGGCCTGTGGATCCGTCGTGGGCGCGCCCAGTGGTATTCGGTGCGCAGCGAGCTGGAGCGCGAGCTGGCCGCCGACGAGCTCAAGCGCAGCCTGGAGGACGCCAGGCAGGCCGCGCAAAGCACCGAAGACTCCATGCGCACCGCGGGCCAGGACCTGCGCCGCGAGCTGGGCACGATCGAGGACTCGGTTCGCGATACCGCCCGTGATGCGGGCGAAGCGCTCAAGGCACCGGCAACCCCGGCGGCGGGCGGCGAGGGCGCGGGCACTGGCGAGGCCAAGCTCCTTTCTGACAGGACCGGACCGGAGGAAGGCGATGACCGGCAACGCTGAGGGCACGCCCGAATCCACCCTGGTCGATCACCTGATCGAACTTCGCACCCGCCTGCTGCGGGCGGTGACCGGGTTGATGGTGGTCTTCCTCGGGCTGCTGCCGTTCGCCAACCGCCTGTATGCCTGGCTGGCCCAACCGCTGCTGGACAAGCTGCCGGAAGGCGCGCACCTGATCGCGGTCGAAGTGGCCTCGCCGTTTTTCGCTCCGCTCAAGCTGGCTTTCTTCATCGCCCTGGTTGCCACCATGCCGTGGCTGCTGTACCAGCTGTGGGCGTTCGTGGCGCCCGGCCTGTACAAGCGCGAGAAGAAGCTGGCGATGCCGCTGCTGGTGTCGGCGGTGACGCTGTTCTACGCCGGCTGCGCGTTCTCGTTCTACCTGGTGCTGCCGACGGTATTCACGTTCCTCACCGCGGTGACCCCGGAAGGCGTGTCGATGATGACCGACATCCACGCCTATCTGAACTTCGTGATGGTGATCTTCCTGGCGTTCGGGCTGAGCTTCCAGATGCCGGTGGCGCTGGTGATCCTGACCCTGCTGGGCTGGGTCACCCCGGATCAGCTGCGCGAATGGCGCGGCTACGCGATCGTGGGTGTGTTCATCCTCGCCGCGGTGGTCACCCCGCCGGATGTGATCTCCCAGCTGATGCTGGCGATCCCGATGGTGCTGCTGTACGAAGCGGGCATCATCGCCTCGCGCATCCTCGGGCCCAAGCGACAAGCGGGCGCCAGCAACGAAGCCTGACGCCCGACGTCCCCGGCACCCGCGGCAGTGAGGCCGCGGGACCTGATATCAGAGTTCGATCCCGGTCGCCTGCGGCGTCGTCCCGGCGACCGCCTGGCCGCCCAGCAGCTGACGCCAGGCGAGATAGACGGCGCCCATCAGCACCGGCATCAGCACCGTCATCATCAGCAGCTGTGCGCCAACCGCAGCGACCACCTGACCGCCGAAGATGCCCAGGATCAGACCCACGATCTGGGCGCCGATCAGGATCGCCACGGCCACGATCAGCAGCAGCACCATGAACACCAGGAAGGCGCCGATATTGGCCATGCAGGCCTGGAAGCTGCGCTTCATCGCCGCAAACGGCCGCGCGCCTTCAAACATCACCTGGGCCTGGAACAGGAAGGTGAACATGTAGGTCACGATGCCGATCACAATCGCCCCCAGGAACCACAGCGCAAACCGGCCCATCGGGAAGCCATCGAACAGGGTCGGATCGGGATTCTGGCCCTGGGTCTGCTCCATCGCCACCACGATGTTCTGCAGCGCGGTGGGGCCAACCATCACCGCCAGCAGCACGATGGCCAGCAGGCCAGCCAGCATCTGCGGAACCAGCTGAGCCACCAGCGACACGGCCCGGCCCTCGCGGAAGGCCTGCAGCAGGTGCGAGGGGTGCGCTTCACGACCCTGGTCCACCTCGCGCACCGCGTAGATCAGCCCGCCCAGCAGGATCGGGGTGAGCAGCACCAGTGCCAGCTGAGCCAGCATCGACAGCAGCGGACCCGCGCCCATGAACAGCAGCGGCAGCACCGAAATGATTGCGAAAACCAGGCCCACCAGGCCCAGCGCCAGCGGTGCCTTTTTCAGCAGCCCGAAGCCGCCCAGCAGCCACTCCGCGCCTGCGCCCGCCCTAACCCTGTTGGCATTGCCCATAGATCCGGTCCGTCAATCCGTTTGAGAGGGCGCAAGTGTAGTACGCGCAAGTTGCGCAAACCTGCGCAGCACTTCGCGCGCCACCGGCGCGGCGCGCGCGTCCTTGAGCAACGCCTCCGGATCGGCGCCTCCCGTACGCAGCACATGCGCGCGGGCACGGATGTAGCCGCGCATGTGGGTCACGCTGAACTCGGGGTGGAACTGCACGCCCCACGTGGCCGCGCCCCAGCGGAACGCGTGCAGCGGATCGTGTCCGGTGCGGGCCAGCAGCACCGCGCCCTCCGGCAGCCGGCTCGCCACCTGCACGTGGGTCATATGCGCCGGGAAGCGGGCAGGCAGACCGGCGAACAGCGGATCATCCGCCGCCGCTTCCAGCAGCTCGACCTCGAATGTCCCCATCCGCCGCCCCTCGGGGTTGTCCGCCACTTCGCCGCCCAGCGCATGGGCGAGCAGCTGGTGGCCGTAGCAGATGCCAAGCACCGGCACGCCTGCTTCGGCGGCTTCGCGCAGCCAGCCCGCGCAGTGCTCGCTCCACTCCAGGCGCTCGGTGACCATGGCGGCCGAGCCGCTGATGATGACGCCGGAAAACCCGTCATGCGGTGGCAGCGGTTCGCCGGACTCCACGTCCACCACTTCCACCTCGCTGCGGTGCAGTCCCGCAGCCACGCGGATCCAGTGGCCGAAATCGCCCTGGCGGCGCAGCGATGGCACGGGGCGACCGGCAGCAATGATGAGCAACGGACGGGGATCAACAGACATCGCGGGCATTCCAGGGCAGAGGGGAGAGAGCTGGCGACGATACCGCACCCATTCTGTAGGAGCGCGCCATGCGCGCGAAGGCACGTGAATCAGGGTTTGCGGTGAACGCCGGATTGCGTGATTCGCGGGGCGTCGGGGGCGTAGCCCCGATCTACTCGCGGGGCGGAAGAACGGTGAGCACTTCCTTGATGGTGGTCAGCCCCTGGGCAACCTTGGCCGCGCCGGCCTGGCGCAGGGTACGCAGGCCACCCGCGCGGGCTGCACCGGAGAATCCGGCCAGCTCCATGTCCGGCCGGATCAGCGCGCGCAGCGCCGGGGTGAGCGGCATCAATTCGTACAGCCCCACCCGGCCCATGTAGCCGGTCTTGCGGCATTCCAGACAGCCGACCGGGCCCATGGTTTCACCCGCCGGCACGGCCTCGCCGGGACCGAGCAGCGCCTCCCAGCCATCCGCGCCCACCGCCTCCGGACGCTTGCAGAGCGGGCACAGGGTGCGCACCAGGCGTTGGGCCAGTACCCCGGTGAGGGTGGAGGCGATCAGGTAGTGCGGCAGGCCCAGATCCAACAGGCGGGTCACCGCCGAGGGCGCGTCGTTGGTATGCAGCGTCGAGAGCACCAGATGCCCGGTAAGCGAGGCCTGCACCGCCATCTGCGCGGTGTCCAGGTCGCGGATCTCGCCGATCATGATGATGTCCGGGTCCTGGCGCAGCAGGGTGCGCACGCCCTGGGCAAAGCCGAAATCGATGCCGTGGTGGACCTGGCTCTGGTTGAGCTCCGGGGCGACCATTTCAATCGGGTCTTCCACCGTGCACACGTTCACCTGCGGCGTGGCCAGGGTGCGCAGGGTCGAATACAGGGTGGTGGTCTTGCCCGATCCGGTCGGCCCGGTGACCAGGATGATCCCGTGCGGCTGCTCCACCAGCGCGTTCCACGTGGCCGCCTCGGCGGCGTCAAAGCCCAGCTGATCGATCGGCTTGAACGCGGTGTCCGGATCGAAGATGCGCATCACACACTTCTCGCCGAACGCGGTGGGCATGGTCGACAGGCGCATCTCCACCTCGCGCCCACCCGGCGAGCGGGTCTTGATGCGGCCATCCTGCGGGCGCCGACGCTCGGCCAGGTCCATGCGCCCGAGCACCTTGATGCGCGCGACCACCGCGGTCATCACCGGCGGCGGCATCTCGAACACCTTGTGCAGCACGCCATCAATGCGGAAACGCACCCCGCCCATGTCGCGCCGCGGCTCCAGATGGATGTCGGACGCACGCTGCTCATAGGCGTACTGCAGCAGCCAGTCGACGATGTTGACGATGTGGTGGTCGTCGGCGTTGACGTCGCCCGTGCGTCCCAGTTCCACCAGCTGCTCGAAGCTGGGCGCACTGCCTTCGCCATCGGCTTCGCGGTGATCACGCGCGCCGCGGATCGAGCGGGTGACGCCGTAGAACTCCATGGTGTAGCGGTGCAGGTCCAGCGGACTGGCCACCACCAGGTCGATCTCGCGCCGCAACAGCCTGGCCACGTCGGGCAGCCAGTCCAGCGCCAGCGGCTCGCTGGTGGCGATCAGCACGCGGTCCGGCGCCACCTCCAGCGGCAGGATCCGGTGGCGGCGGGCGTAGGCGTGGGACACGACATCGGTGATCCCGGCCACGTCCAGCCGGGTGGGGTCGATGCGCCGGTAGGGACGGCCGGTTTCCTTCGCCAACCATTCGGTCAGCTGCTCCAGACCCAGTTCCGCGCCGGGCCTGGGCACGAAAGCCAGCTTCAGGTTGGCCAGCAGCACCAGCGGGTGCACCGCGTCGTTGGCCCGCCCCTGGCGGGCGGACACTTTGGCCCGTTCGGCGTCCTGCGGCGAGATCACGCCGTCGGCCAGCAGCGCATCCACCACAGCAGCCAGCTCCATCCGGCCCGGAGGCAGTCGCGAAGGACGGGGAGAAACGCGGCTCGGATGGACTTCGTTCAAGGGGTGCTCTGGCGGACCGTGCGCTGACGGATCGTGGCTGGGCCGGTGCGGGCTCGCCGCTATACTAGCGCGCCCCATATTGCGAGCCTTGCGCATGAGCGGCCCGACTTTCCAGGACCTGATCCAGCGCCTCAATGCCTACTGGGCCGGACACGGCTGCGTGCTGATCCAGCCGCTGGACCTGGAGGTGGGCGCCGGCACCTTCCACCCGGCCACGTTCCTGCGTGCAATCGGCCCGGAGCCGTGGAACGCCGCCTACGTGCAGCCCTCGCGCCGCCCAACCGACGGCCGCTACGGTGAGAATCCCAACCGCCTGCAGCGCTACTACCAGTACCAGGTGGCGTTGAAGCCCAGCCCCGACAACATCGTGGAGCTGTACTTCGATTCGCTGAAGGAACTGGGCGTGGACCCGCAGGTACACGACCTGCGCCTGGTCGAGGACAACTGGGAATCGCCCACGCTCGGCGCCTGGGGGCTGGGCTGGGAAGTCTGGCTCAACGGCATGGAAGTGACCCAGTTCACCTGGTTCCAGCAGGCCGGCGGTCTGGAGTGCAAGCCGGTGCTGGGTGAGATCACCTACGGCCTGGAGCGCCTGTGCATGTACCTGCAGGGCGTTGACGACGTATTCGACCTCATCTGGACCCACGGCCCGGACGGCACCCCGGTCACCTACCGCGACGTGTACCACCAGAACGAGGTGGAGCAGAGCACCTACAACTTCGAGCACGCCGACGTGGCCGAACTTTTCCACCGCTTCGACGCCTGCGAGGCCGAAGCGCTCAAGCTGGCCGAACTGGGCCTGCCGCTGCCGGCCTATGAGCAGGTCATGAAGGCCAGCCACAGCTTCAACATGCTCGACGCGCGCCGCGCGATCAGCGTCACCGAGCGCCAGCGCTACATCCTGCGCGTGCGCCGGCTGTCCCAGGCGGTCGCCAAGGGTTATTACGCACAGCGCGAGAAGCTCGGCTTCCCCGCCCTGCGCAAGGCAGGAGAAGTCGCATGACGACCACGACCATGCAGCCGCTGCTGATCGAACTGGGTGCCGAGGAGCTGCCGGTCAAGGCCCTGCCCGGCCTGGCCCAGGCGTTTTTTGATGGTGTGCTGACTGCGCTGGAGAAGCGCGGCATTGCCGTCGAGCGCGGCGACGCCAAACCGCTGTACACCCCGCGCCGGCTGACGGTGCTGCTGCCGGGCGTGGCTGCCGAGCAGCCTGAGCAGGCCTCGGAAGTGCTGGGGCCCTACCTCAACATTGCCCTGGACGCGGACGGCCAGCCGACCCGCGCCCTGCAGGGTTTCGCCGCCAAGGCCGGCGTGGAGTGGAGCGCGCTGGAGCGCACCAGCGACGCCAAGGGCGAGCGCTTCGTGCACCGCTCGGTCAAGCCCGGTGCCAGCACGGCGCAACTGCTGCCGGAGATCCTGACCGAAGCCATCGACGCCATCCCCGTCCCCAAGCCGATGCGCTGGGGCGCGCACGAATATGCCTTCGCCCGCCCGGTGTTGTGGCTGGTTGTCCTGCACGGCAGCGAGGTCGTTGATTGCGAGGCCTTCGGCGTGCCCGCCGGCCGCGAAAGCCGCGGCCACCGGTTCATGCACGAGGGCCCGGTGCTGGTCATCCAACCGGATGCCTACATCGACACCCTGCGCGCCGCCAAGGTGCTGGTGGACGCGGACGAGCGCCGTGCGCGCATCGTCGAACAGGTCAACGCCGCGGCGCAGGGCGGCAGCGCGCGCATCGATCCGGACAACCTGGAGCAGGTGAACTGTCTGGTCGAATGGCCGAGCGCGGTGGCCTGCTCGTTCGAGTCGGGTTTCCTCAAGGTGCCGGCCGAGGCGCTGGTGGTAACCATGGAAGCCAACCAGAAGTTCTTCCCGGTGCTGGATGCCGACGGCCAGCTGACGGAACGCTTCATCGGCATCGCCAACATCGAATCAACCGACGTAACCCAGGTGCGCCAGGGCTACGAACGGGTGATCCGGCCGCGCTTTGCCGACGCGCAGTTCTTCTTCGAAGAAGACCTGAAGCAGGCCCTGGGCGCGATCAATGACGGCCTGGAGTCGGTGACCTACCAGGCCAAGCTGGGCTCGCTGGCCGCCAAGGTGTCGCGCGTGGCCGAACTGGCCCGCGCCATCGCCCCGCAGGCCGGAGCCGATCCCGACCTTGCCGCGCGCGCCGCCGGCCTGTCCAAGGCCGACCTGCAGTCGCGCCTGGTCGGCGAATTTCCGGAACTCCAGGGCATCGCCGGGCGCTACTACGCGCTGCAGGATCCCGCGCTTGCGGACCTCACCGACCCCGACCGCACCGCCCTTGCCGACGCCATCGACGCAGCCTACGCGCCGCGCCATTCCGGCGAAGCCATCGCACCCTCGCCGCTGGGCCGCACGCTGGCGATTGCCGAACGGCTGGATACCCTGGCCGGCGGCTTTGCCGCGGGCCTGAAGCCAACCGGCAACAAGGACCCCTTCGCCCTGCGCCGCAACGCGCTGGGCCTGGCCCGCACGATCATCGAAAGCGGGCTTGCACTGGACCTGCGCGCACTGCTGGCCAGCGCCCGCGCGCTGGCATTGGACGCGATGGCGGCCACGGCGGAAGCCGCGCTGGCCGCTGCCACCGGCGACAAGGACATCGCCCGGGCCAGCAAGCACCTGGACGAAACGCTGGCCGCACGTGGAACCGATCCGCAGGACGACGTCGACGCGCTGTACGACTTCATCCTCGATCGCCTGAAGGGCTACTACGCAGACCGCGGCGTGCCGGTGCAGCACTTCAATGCCGTGGCCGCGCTGCGCCCCGCCTCGCTGCACGACTTCAACCGACGCATCGCCGCGATCGGCACCTTCGCCGCCCTGCCCGAAGCCGAAGCGCTGGCAGCGGCCGACAAGCGCATCCGCAACATCCTGCGCAAGGCCGGTGACGATGTGCCGGTATCGGTGGATACCGCACTGCTGCAGGAACCGGCCGAGCGGGCCCTGGCCCAGGCCGTGGACCAGACCTTCACCGCCACCGACCAGCCCCTGGCCAGTGGCGACTATGGCCAGGTACTGGCACGACTGGCGCAGCTGCGCCCACAGGTGGATGCGTTCTTCGACGCGGTGATGGTCAACGCCGAGGATCCAGCCGTGCGTGGCAATCGCCTGGCGCTGCTCCGGCGGTTGTCTTCGCGGCTCGGCAGCGTTGCTGCGATTGAGCACCTGAGCAGCTGAGCAACTGACGGCCAGGCTTCAGCGCGGCAGCGTGCGTCGCGGCAGGCGGAGGCGCACCGTGGTGCCGCTGCCGGCCACGCTCTCCACCTTCAGGCTCCCGCCGGCGCGCTCGGCCAGGTCGGAGGCCACCGAGAGACCCAGGCCGGTGCCCTTGCCCGGCGGTTTGGTGGTGTAGAACGGCTCGCGGCATCGGGCCAGTTCCTCGGCCGTCATCCCGCGTCCGGTATCGCTCACGCTGATCTCCACCCAGTCCGCATCGCCTGCCACGGCCACGGTGAACGTGCCTTCGCCCGCCATGGCTTCGGCGGCGTTGGAGGCCAGGTTGATCAGCACCAGCTCCAGCTGGGCGCGGTCGAAGAACACCGGCTGCGGACCCTCCGCCAGCTGCAGGCGCAGCTGTACCCCTTCTGTGAGCAGGTGCCGCTGCATTGCCAGGAACTCTTTCACCAGCACCGCGGCATCGAAGACTTCCGGCCGGCTCGCTTCCAGCCGACTGAAATCGAGCAGCCGCCGGCTCACTGCCGCAGCGCGGCGCGTGGCCGATTCAACGCCCTCGAACATGGCCTGCATCTGGTCCGCATCCGATGCTTCCCGGCCACGCTGGGCATAGCCGAGGATCAGCCCGAGCAGGTGGTTGAAATCATGCGCCACCCCGCCGGCCAGCCGGCCCACGCCCTCCATTTTCTGCGCGTGCAGCAGCTGCCGGCGCGAGCGCTCGCGTTCCTCCATCTCCAGCTGCAGGCGGTCGCGGGTATGGGCCAGCTGCGCATTGCGGCGGGCCAGCTCGCCCAGATAGCCACCGATCAGCACCGCGGCCCGATCCAGCAGCAGTGCGCCCGCCAGCACGCCAGCGCAGAACTGCACGGCCAGCACGGCCGAAGATCGCAGCGCCACCGGATCATAGAAATAGCGCGCTATGTCGACCCAGGCGGCGCCGCAGACCAGCGCAAGCAGCACTGCTGCACACGCCCACAGCACGCCCCTGCCCAGCACCAGCGCACCAAGCAGCGGTGGCAACAGGGTGATCAGCTGGGTGCCGATCTGCATACCCAGGCCCCAGTGCAGGTAGTTCCAGCCAATGGACGCAAGCGCCGCCCCCAGGAACAGCGTCGCGGCCAGGTTGAATCGGCCGCGACGCAGCAGCAGCCAGCAGCCCCAGATGACACCGGTGGCCAGGGCCGTCAGGGTCACGGCCGACGTGGACAGCGGCTGCCACGGCTTCAGCCAGATGCCCAGGATCAGCGACAGCGGCAGGTACAGGCCCATGAACACCAGCAGCACGGCCAGCATCCTGTCCCGGTGCAGATCCCCGGACCTGCTCATGCGAACTGAACCGCCATCATCAATCCCTGTCGCGAAAATTCCTGCCACGAAAACCCCTGCTGCAGACAGGCGCCATCGGGCAGCCTAGGGTACAGCCGGGGCGGATGGCCAACAGCGTGCGACAATCGAAGGCCTGTCCGGCAAACCGACCGCTGCGAGGTCCGTGTGCGTCTTCGCTACCTGCTGCCATCGGCGCTGCTCGCCATGTCCGCGCTGTCCCTGGGCACTCCAGCACTGGCGCAGATCGCCTCCGCCCCGCAGCAACGTGACATCGTCCAGGGCGAACAATGCCTGTCGCAGATGGAGCGCGATGCCCAGGGCGCCATCCGTTTGGCCCGTAACATGCTCGCCCGCGAGGATGCAAGTGATGTCGCGCGGATGATGGCGCTGGCCTGCCTGGTCCGCAGCCAGCTGATGAAGGGCGAGGGCGCACAGGCGCAGGCCGCGGTGCCGGAACTGCTGCCGCTGCTGGAGTCCACTGAAGCGCCGCAGCAGCTGCGCGTGGAGATGCGGCTGTTCACCGCCACCGCGCTGCAGGAGTTTGGGCAGCTGCGGCTTGCGGGCGAGGTGCTCGAAGCCGCACTGGCCGAGTCGGAGCCGTATACCAACCTGCACCTGCAGGCGCTGGTGGGCGTTGCCCTGCATCATGCGCGGGGCATGGGCGATCCGGCGGGCGCGGAACCGTACTTCCAGCGGGCTATCGCCACCACCCTCAAGCGACCCGGCGGCCAGTTGCCGAGGGATGCGATCCCCTATTTCAACTACGGCCTGGCGGTGCTGGAACAGGGCCGCGCGGACGAGGCCGCCGACCTGCTGGAGACCGCGGCGGCACTCGCCGGCCGCGACCGGCATCTGGACCGGCTGCGCGGGCGCATCGAGGCCGCGCTGGGCCGCATTGCCCTGGGCCGCGGAGACCTGGCCACGGCCCACCGGCAGCTTGAGTCGGCGGTCACGCTGCTACGCGAATTGAACGACGTGTCCGGGCTGGCCGCCAGCCTTCGCCAGCTGGCCGAACTGGCGCTGCTCGAGGGCGAGCCTGCACGGGCACTCGAATACGGCAGCGAAGCCGCCGGGCTGGTCGAATCCGGCCAGCTGGCCGACCAGGTCCACGATTCGCTGACGCTGATGGCACGCATCCATTCGGCCCTGGGCGACGCCACCGAATCACGCGCCATGAGCGAGCGCGCGCGCCAGCACCTGGCCAGGATCAACCGCGACCGTGACCCGGCCATCGCCGCGATGCTTGAACAGCGCGCACCGCGCTCCGACGAGACGATCGAGCGACTCGGCAACCTGACCCGGGCCCGGGTCATCGGCGCCATGGCACTGCTGGCCCTGGCTGCCACCCTGCTCGGCGCCGGCTGGATGCTGCTGCGCGCACGGCGTAGCAACCGGCGGCTGGAATGGTCCAGCACCACCGACACCCTGACCGGCCTGGCCAACCGGCGTGCGGCGACCCGGCAGCTGGAAGCCCTCGCCGGCTCCACCGGCCGCGGTGACGCGCGGGCCGCCCTGCTGCTGGTGGACATTGATCACTTCAAGGCGGTCAACGACCAATACGGCCATGGCGAGGGCGACCGCGCGCTCGAAGCCATCGCCCGCACCCTGAAGCAGGCCTGCGATGCCAACGACGTTGTTGCCCGCTGGGGCGGCGAGGAATTCCTGATCGTGCGCCCGCGTACGTCGCAGGCCGCAGCGCGCGCGCTTGCCGAACATCTGCGCGCCACGCTGGAGCAGCTGGTGATCCCGCTGCGCGACGGGCAATCGATGTCGGTCACCGTCTCGATCGGACTGGCACTGTGCCCGTATTTTCCTGGACAGGGCGACTGGCAGGAATCAATCCGCATGGCCGACCGCGCGCTTTACGCAGCCAAGCATTCGGGCCGCAACGCCTGGGCCGGAACCTGGGGCGAACCGGCGGGAATCAACATTGATGTGTACAGCGTGCGCCAGGATCCGCAGGCTGCGCTGGCCAACGGCTGGATCTCGGTATCCGGCAGCCGGCCAATTTCCTGGACGGCTCCGCGCACTGACAGCACCGGCCCCGTTGCGGCACCGGCCCGGGGCCAGCCGCCGCGTGCGGTTTCCGGGCAGGACCGGACCAGGCCCGATGTGCAGAACCGTTAAGCGATCTCGACATCGGCTTCGGTATCCTGCGTCGATGCATGGACGTCGTTTCTCCTTTGGGCTGGCTGCAGCGCTGCTTTTGACCGTCCCCGGCACCGCCCTGGCCGTTGAGGTGGGCGAGGTCGTGATCCGTGGGCTGGATGACGAGATGGAGGAGAACGTGCGCGTGTCGCTGTCACTGGCGGACGTGCGCGGCGAAGACATTTCGTTCCGCCGCCTGCGCTACATGATCGGCGCGGCCGAGGCCGAGGCCCGCGAGGCACTGGAGCCGTTCGGCTACTACTCGCCGCAGATCCAGGTCGAGCAGTCGCGCGCCAACGGCCAGGTCGATGTCACCCTCACCGTCGATGCCGGCGAGCCGGTGCGGGTGCGCAACGCGGACGTGGCGATCATCGGCGCCGGGCAGCGCGACCGCTACCTGGCCCGCGACCTGGAGGACTTTGCGCCGGGCACGGACGAGGTGTTCGATCACCGCCCCTATGAGGCCAGCAAGGCCCGGATCAGCCGCAGGCTGGCCGAGCGCGGCTATTTCGATGCCGACTTCAGCGCGCGTCGGGTGGAAGTCACCCGCGCCGAGGAGGCCGCCGACATCGAGCTGGTGTGGACCAGCGGCGAGCGCTACAACATGGGCCCGACCACGTTCGAGCAGTCGCCGCGTACGATCATCAACAACGACCTGCTCGAGCGACTCATCTACTGGGAGGAAGGCGGCTACTACCACCAGGGCCGCCTGGACCGGCTGCGCACCTCGCTGCAGCGGCTGGACTACTTCAGCGCGATCGATATCGAGCCCCGGCCCGACGATGCCGACGCCGATCGCCGGGTGCCTGTGGACGTGCGCCTGACCCCCGCCCCGCGCAAGATCCAGACCGCCGGCCTGAGCTACGGCACCGACAGCGGCGCCGGTATCCGCCTGGGCGAGGAGCGCCGCTACGTCAACCGCCGCGGGCACAAGGCGCTGGCCCAGCTGGACTACGCACAGAAACGCAAGACCCTGACCCTGCAGTACCGGATTCCCGCGTTTGCCTGGCTGGATGGCTGGTACACGGTCAGCCTGCAGGGTGCGGACGAGCAGACCCGCTACGTGGACACGCGGAAGATCGAGCTGGTGGGCAGCCGCAGCGGACAGTACAACCGCAATCTCAACCTGGTGGCCTCGGCCCACGTATTGCGCGAACGCTGGGCCTACGTGGACCAGGACAATCCCGACACGCCAGCCGAGTACCGCTACGCCACCTTCAGCTATCCGTCGCTGCGCGCCGAATATGTGGATGTGGACGACCAGATCTTTCCACGCCGGGGCATCGGCGGCAGCGTCATCCTGCGCGGCGGAGTGGAGGATGTGGGCTCGGACGCAAGCTTTGCCCAGATCCACGCACGCGCCAGCTGGTACCGCGGCATTGGCGAGCGCCACCGGCTGATCGTGCGCGGCGAAGCCGGCCACACCTATACCGATGCGCTGGTCAGCATGCCGCCCAGCCTGCGCTTCTACGCCGGCGGCGACCGCAGCATCCGCGGCTATGACTGGCGCGAGGTCGGACCGCGACTGGGCGATTACGCGCTCGGCGCCAAGCACGTGTTCACCGGCAGCGTGGAGTACGAGCACTACTTCCAGAGCGGATTCGGTTTCGCCGTGTTCGCCGACAGCGGCAGCGCCTTCAACGACAGCCCCGACTGGCGCACAGGCGTGGGCATGGGCGTGCGCTGGGCGTCGCCGGTCGGCCCGCTGCGGCTGGACATCGCCCGCGGGCTGGACGATCCGGATTCACCCTTCACCCTGCACCTCGACATCGGCACGGCGTTCTGACCATGGCTCCCGTCTTCAGCCGCATCGACCCGGATCTGGGCCCCGAAGAGCGCGAGGCCCGCATTGCCGAGCTGCGCGAGCGGCGCAAGGCGCGCCTGCGCTGGCTGGCCATCCGCTCCGGCATTGCCAGCCTGGTGCTGGCGGTGCTGGTGATGGCGGTGGCGTACTGGCTGCTGCTGACGCTGGGCGGGCGCGATTTCCTGCTGTCACAGATCACCGCACGGCTGCCGGCCGGCACCTCGCTTGAGTGGCGCCATGCGGAAGGCCCGGCATCCGGCCCGCTGACCCTGCACGGGCTGCGCTTCGTGCAGATGAGCTGCCCGGATCAGGACGGCGAGCCGGTAGCCTATGGCAACTGCGAAGAACACCGCACGCTGTCATTCACCGCTGAGCGGGCAACGATTGATCCCGCGCTGCTGCCCCTGTTGGGGCGGCTGCTGCGGCTGGACGTGCTGGAAGTGGAAGGCGCGGTGCTGTCGCTGCCGCCGTCGGTGGAAGATGACGAGCCGTTCCAGCTGCCCTCGTGGCCGGATTCGCTGCCCGATATCGGTCCGCTGCCGCTGTCACTGCAGGCCGATGCGATCCGCGTCGACGATCTGCAGGTGGTGGGCGCCGACGGCCCGCTGATCCACATCCACCAGGTGCGCGGCGGGCTCAACGCCGGCGAGGGCCTGCTGGAGCTGGACAACGTGCTGGTGGACAGCGATCGCGGCCGGTTCAATGCCCACGGCAGCTATGCGCCGCGCGACAACTACCAGGTGGACCTGACCGCCGGCGCGGTGATGCCGGCCCCGGCCGGGCGCACGCGCCCCAACTTCGGCCTGGTGGCTCGCGGCGATGCCGGCCATCTGGACCTGGTGCTGACCGGCCACGCACCTTCGCCGGTGCAGGCCACATTGGCCCTGCGCGGCGGCAACCGCCCCGACTGGCGCCTGCAAGCCCGCTCGGATGCACTGGACCCGGCCCTGTTGGCCGGCGGCGAGCCCGGCACCCCGCTGGCCTTCGATCTTGTCGCCGATGGCCAGGACGCGGCGATGGTGCTGGAAGGCAGCTTCAACCAGGGTGATTTCAGCGCCACCGTATTGCCCTCCACCATCAGCCTGCACGATGAGGTGCTGGAGGTTGATCCGCTGGTGGTCGAGCTGCTCGACGGCCGGATCACCGTGGCCGGCCGGGCCGACTTCAGCGACGACGACGGGCCCAGCGGCCGGTTCGCCATCAACGCCCAGGGCGTGCGCTGGGGCGGTGGGCTGGACGAAAACGGTGAAGCAGGCACCGCAGTCGTTGCCGATGCCCGGCTCGGCCTGGCCGGTCGCCTGCAGGCCTGGGCCGCCATCGGCAACGCCGACCTGGCCCGCGGCAATCTTGCCGCCCGTGTGGAGCTGGATGCGCGCGGCAACGAGGCGCAGATGGTGCTGCGCCGCCTGCTGGCCACGATGCCCGGCAACAGCGGCAGCCTGGATGGCAGCGGCCGGCTGGCCTGGGCGCCGGCGCTGACATGGGATATGGACCTGGCGCTGGCGTCGTTTGATCCCGGCTATTTCCTGCCCGACTGGAGCGGGGCGGTGGATGGAACGATCACCAGCAGCGGCGCCACCCGCGACGACGGCGGCCTGGAGGCCGGGGTGGAGCTGGCAGACCTGGGCGGCCAGCTGCGCGGCCGCGCCCTCGGCGGCAGCGGCCGCTTCAGCATGCAGACTCCGCCCGCCTCGGACGTGGACGCACCCGCGGCCTACGAGGGCGAGCTGGCCCTGACCCTTGGCGAGAGCCGCGTGGATGCCACCGCATCCATCGGCCAGTCGCTGGATATCGATGCCCGCCTGGCGCCGCTGCTGCTGGCCGACATCCTGCCCGGCGCCGGCGGCCGGCTCAGCGGCGAAGTGAACCTTACCGGCGCGCGCACCGCGCCCGATATCGACGTCGACCTTGAAGGCGGCGACCTGGCCTGGGGCGACTACAGTGCCAGCAGCGCCAGCCTGCGCGGACGCCTGCCCTGGCGCAGCGGCAACGGCGAGCTGCAACTGGATGCGGCCGACATCAGCGCCGGCGTGGTCCTGGATGCGGTTTCGATCCAGGCCAGCGGGGCGATTGAATCGCTGCGCGCCAACGCGACAGCGCGCGGTGAAATCGGCTCGCTTGAACTGGCTGGCAACGCCGAGCGCCGCCAGCAGCTGTGGCAGGGCGGACTGTCATCGCTGCGGCTTGCCCCGGCCCGGGGCGCCGCCTGGAACCTGCAGTCACCGGCCAGCTTCGCCCAGACCGCCCGTGGCTGGCAGCTCTCGCAGTCATGCTTTGCCAGCAGCGCCGGCGGCGCACTGTGCCTGGACGCCGACTGGCCAGGCACGGGCCTTGGCATCAGCGGCAATAACCTGCCGCTGGCCCTGGCCGAGCCCTATCTGCCCGAGCGCGCCGACGGCCAGTCCTGGGCACTGCGCGGCAACCTCGACATCGACGGCCGCCTGCGCCCGGTTGGCAACGCGTTTGCCGGCCACCTCAATGTGCGCTCCGATGACGGCGGCCTGCGCTTCAGCCAGCGCGCCCGCCGCGACACCATCAGCTATTCCGGCCTGCAGCTGGAGGCGGAGTTCAGCCCCCAGACCATCCAGGCCAGCTTCAACACCCTGGTGGACGACGACGGCCGCATCCAGGCGCAGGTGGAAACCGGCTGGGACGCGTGGTCGCCATTGGCCGGCGCCATCGACATCGACATCAACGAACTGGTGTGGCTGGAGCTGTTTTCACCCGACATTGTCGAGCCGCAGGGGCAGCTGGCCGGGCGCATCACCCTGGCCGGCACGCGCTCGGAGCCGGCCCTGGGTGGGCAGGCACGATTGAGCGGCTTCAGCACGGAATTGCCGGCGCTGGGGATCGTGCTGGAAGAGGGCGACGTGCGCCTGGACGCGCACGCGGACGGCACCGCCACCATCGCTGGCAGCGTGCGCTCGGGCGAGGGCGCACTGGACATCAATGGAAGCCTGGGATGGAGCGGAGACACCGCCGCGCCGCTGGTGCTCGAGGTGGGCGGGGAGAACGTGCTGGTCTCCAACACCCGCGACCTGCGTGCCGTGGCCAGCCCGGACATCCGCGTGCTGTATGCCGCCGGACGCCCGCTGGAAGTGACCGGCAGCGTACTGGTGCCCGAGGCGCGCATGGACCTGGAACGGCTGAGCGACGGCGTCGCTCCCTCAGCTGACGTGGTGGTGCTGGATCCGGTGGATCCCGAAGATGGCCCGCCGTTGGCGATGCAGCTCGACCTGACCCTGGAGATGGGCGAGAACGTGGTGCTGAACGGCTTCGGCCTGGAAGGCACCCTGGGCGGCAGGCTGCGGGTGCGCCAGCACCCCGGCCGCGACATGCGTGGCACGGGTTCGCTGCAGGTGGGCGGGCGCTATGCGGCCTACGGCCAGGAGCTGCGCATCACCCGCGGCAACCTGTCGTGGAGCAACGACATGATCTCCGACCCGGTGCTGGACATCCGCGCCGAGCGCCGGATCGAAGCCGAAGACCTGACCGCCGGCATCGATGTTACCGGCCGCGCTTCATCGCCCCAGGCCAACGTGTGGACCGATCCCAGTCGCGACGAATCCGAGGCGCTGGCCTACCTGGCGCTGGGCCGCTCACTGTCCAGCGTGACCGGCGATGAAGGCCGCGAGCTCGACGCGGCCGCTGCTGCCCTGCAAGCCGGCGGCGGCATCCTCGCCTCGCAGCTGGGCGCAGGCCTGGGCCTGGACGACGCCGGCGTGAGCCATTCGCGGGCGCTGGGTGGCAGCGTGCTGGGCGTGGGCAAGCAGCTCTCGCCGCGACTCTACGTGGGCTTTGGCGTATCGCTGCTGGGCACCGGCCAGGTGCTGACCCTGCGCTATCTGCTCGATCGCGGCTTCGACCTGGAGATTGAATCGAGCACGCTGGAAAACCGCGGCTCGATCAACTGGCGTCGCGAAGTGGACTGATGCCACGGCCGCGTGTTGGCTAAAGCGCCAGGCCCGCTTCCGCCAGCTTACGTCCCAGGGCCTGGAAGGCGCGCTCGGCGTCGGCGATGTCATCGAACTCTTCCGCGCAGGCCACCACGATGGTGGCGTCTCCATCATCGACCCGCTCCGGGTTGATCACACCAACGTTGCAGGCGCGTGCCACCTGGGTGCCGGTTTTCTGGGCGAAGTCGGTGCCAGGCGGAAGTCCGGCCTGGATCCGCCGACCGCCGGTGGTGATGGCGCGCATGTGCTCCAGCATCAGCGCGGTGCTTTCCGGCGACAGCAGCTCACCGGACACCAGCATTTCCAGCATGTTGGCAAACATTTCCAGCGGCGCGGAATTGGTGCCGGTGTCGTAGTAGCGGTTGAACACCTCATCGATGTCGGGAGCATCCAGCGCATCGCGCTCAACCCCGAGCATGTCGGCCAGCGCATTCAGCCGCGCCTCTCCGTCCCCCGCCTGCTGCACCTGCAACATGTCGCCGCTCGACAGCTTCCTCACGCCCGGATGCAGGTCGCCATAGGCGTCGTGGCGCACCTGCTGGATGGTGGTGATCTGGCCAAAACCGCGCCCCAGCCAGTCGCGGATCCGGCGGTTGAGATCGACCTCGCCCATGTGTCGGATCAACATATCGGTGGCCGTGCTGTCGCTGTCGCGCAGTGACTTCTCCAGCAGGGTGGCGATGCTGAAGCGCTCCCCTGGCTGGTGAGTCAGCATGTCGCCGGCACCATCCACGAAGTCTGTTTCAGCCAGTTCCAGCTCCTGATCCAGCGACAGGCTGCCGGCATCCACCTGCTCCAGAACCGCGATCGCTACCGGCACCTTGATGGTGGAAGACAGATACCAGGCGCGGCCATCCCCAAGGTCCAAGCTGCCGGCGTCCGGGCCCAGCCGACGCACGTACACGCCGAAGCGTCCGGGCATATCGGCATCGATTTCATTGATCGACGCCGACAGCGGGTTGAGCCAGGGCGGAGCCTCGGCATCGCCGGGCGTGTATTCGGTCCCCGCGTCGGCCTCGGTGGCAATGGACAGTTGTGGTTCCGGATCGGCAGGGCGGCAGGCCGCTGCCAGGAACAGGACGGCCAGCACGGCCGGCCACTGGAATCTATTTGCGCTGGGCATGGACAGGAAGGTCATGGGTTCGACAGATTCAATACCCCGGACGCGGTGACAGCAGCGCCAACGTCGCGCAGCGCACGCTCGCCCGCGGCCAGCGACGCGTTGCCACGCGCACATGCGGCAATGACCACCTGCTGGCGCGTTCCGTCAACGAGGGCACTGGCGATTCCAAGATCGCACCAGCGCCTGTGCTGGGTACCGGTCTTGTGCGCGAAGCGGGTACCCGGTGGCAGCGCGGCCTTGATCCGCCGCTCCCCCGTGCGCACTTGGGTCATTACCCCGATCAGCCACGCAGTGGCTTCCGGGCCGAGCGCCAGCCCGTCGTTCAGCGCGGCCAGCATGCGGCCGTAGTTGCGCAGGCTGGAGGCGTTGATGTGCTGGGCGTAATAGGCGTCGTATGCGCTGTCCAGATCGGGCAGCAGGAATTCGTCCGGCGTGGCCTGCAGAATCTCGGCCAGCCTGCGCACCCGCCGCATGCCGCTCGGCGCGCGCCGCAGCGCCAGCAGTTCCTGCGACCCCAGGTTGGCCGCGCGCAGGTGCAACCCCCCGTACACCAGCCTGCGCACGTCGGCCAGCGAGGTGATCACCAGGCCACGGTCGGCCAGCAGCGCATGCGCCACCGCATTCACCTCATCCAGGCCGACGGTGCGGATCAGTACATCGGTTGCGGTGTTGTCGCTGTGGATCAGCATCTGCTCCACCAGCCACTCGATCGACAGCATCGCGCCCACCGGTTGATGGTTGGTCGGCCCGGCACCATCCACGTAATCATCGGCCAGCAGCTTGACGTGGGCATCCAGGGCGAGATGCCCGTCCTCGATCTGGCGCAGCACCGCAATCGCTACCGGCACCTTGATCCCGGAGGCGAGATACCACGGCTCATCGCCCCGCCAAGAGAATGTTTCATCGCGGCCCAGATGGTGCACGAACACGCCGATCTGGCCTCCCAGGCGCCGCTCGGCCGCGACCAGTCGCTCCCGCATCGGCTCGGCCCAGGCGGGCTCATCTGAGGTCGCGGTGACCGGCCCGGCCACCGCCGTCGGTCCAGCTGCAACCAGCAACACGAGCACAAGCACAAGTCGTAATGAAACCCTCATTCCACCTCCCCGGTTGACCGGCGCCGCCAGCTGCGCCTGGCCACCTGCAGCAGCCATACGAACAGCGCCGTCGCCGGAATCAGCAGCACCGCCAGCAGCAGCGCGAACTCATAGGTCACGTCCTGGTGATAACCCAGCAAATCGCGAAACAGCACGAAGATCACCACGATGTGGAATACGAACGCCATCAGCGCGTCGCTGCCGATGATGCTGACCGGCTTCAGCCAGCGCGCGAGTAACCCACCACCGGCAATCGCCAGCCCCAACAGCGCCAGCGCCCCGCCGACGCTGTAGAGCATGAACAGCAGCCCGGGCGGATGCTTGCCGGCATTGCCGGCGATCTCCCGCACTTCATCGGCCAGGTTGTCACCGGCCAGTACGGCCAGCGCTGCGAAAGCCAGCAGCCCGGCCGCCACCTGTGCGCCCGCCAGTGCCATCCGCCGACCGGGGTGGTCGTGAACCTGCAGCAGCAGTCCGCCGATCAACAGGCCCACCAGCACCAGCGGTCCACGCGCCAGTTGGCCCCAGGTGTAGTAATCCGGATGTTCGACCAGCAGCGCCTGCAACTGCGGCGCGCCCCAGAAATCGAAGTTCTCCAGCAGCCACCAGCAGGCCAGCGCCATCAGCACCGGACTGGCCCAGCGCAGCAGCATTGGCGTGCGCGCCCACAGAGGCAGTACGAATGGCACCCACAGCAGCGCGATGGCATAGAAGCCCAGGATTTCCACGAACGATGGGAAATCCCGGTACAGCAGCGTGTCCACGATCGCCTCGCGCTCGTGCAGCTGGTACATCTCCACCACGGTCAGCAGCTTGTAGCAGACCAGCACCACCAGCCCGCGCCACAGCAGGCGGTTGCGGCGGCGCGGCCAGTCGTCCTGGTGGACCTTGGGCACGAATGCGACCGCCAACGCCACGCCGAACACGATCACGAACAGCGACGATGAGAACTTGGTCAGCGCGTGCACCGGCACCTGGCCCCAGTCCGGGAATTCCGAGAATGGGAGCAACGCATTGACGCCGTGGCTGAGGATCATCAGCACCACCGCCAGCCCGCGGGCGAAATCGATCGACTCGATCCGCCCACTGCCCGGTGCGCCGCCGCGCTGGCCTGGCACATTGATCACCGATGCTGCGGCAGGGGCGGGACTGCGGGCGTCGTCCATGGCATCAGTGTTGCGGCGACGGATCGAAAACAGCGTGAATGCATCTCTGCTAGGGTCTTTGCCCGCCCATTCATCCGTGCGATCAATCCATGCAAGCGACCCGCAGTTCATCCCGGCCAGACCTGGTCTGGCGCTCCCGGCTTCCACACGCTTTGAGCCTCCTGCTCGGATTGCTGCTGGTGCCACTGGGCGCCGCGGCCCAGACAGAAGCGCCGGCCACGCTCGAGGGCATCGAGGAGTTCGTCGAGCGCGGCATGCAGGACTGGGACATCCCCGGACTGGCGGTGAGCGTGGTCAAGGACGATCAGCTGGTCTGGGCGCGGGGCTTTGGCGTGCGCCGCCTCGGCCAGCCGGAACCGGTCGACGCCGACACGCTGTTCAACATCGCCTCGGTGTCCAAGGCATTCAACGCCGCGGCGCTGGGCCTGCTGGTGGATGAGGGCCGGGTCGACTGGGACGACCCGGTCGTGAAGCACATTCCGCGGCTGCAGCTGTACGACCCGTACGTGACCCGGGCGGTCACGGTGCGCGACATGCTCGCCCACCGGGTGGGGCTGGGCCGACTGACGGGCAACCGGCTGCGCTGGATCTCCGAGCGCGAGCCTGCCGAGCAGATCGCCCGCCTGCGCCACCTGCCGCCCGAGCTGGGCTTCCGCGAGGGCTACGTGTATTCCAACGTGCTGTACATGGTGGCCGGCGAGGTGGTGCCCGCGGTCACCGGAACCGAGTGGGAGCAGTTCGTCGAACAGCGCCTGTTCACGCCGCTGGGCATGACCCGCAGCCTGGCCGGCGGCAGCCGTCTGGACGAATCGGGCAACGTGGCCTGGCCGCACCAGGAGATCGACGGCACGGTGGTGGAGATCCCGCGCCGCAACTTCGACGCGGTGGGCCCGGCGGCCTCGGTCCATTCCAGCGCGCGTGAGATCAGCCACTGGATGCGTCTGCACTTGGGCACGCCTGGCGAGCTGGACGGCGACGTCGTGCTCGCACCCGGCACGGTGGAAGAAATGCACCGGTCGCAGAATCCGATCCAGACCCCCGCCTTCGAACCGCTGGCCGCCTATGGTTTGGGCTGGCGGCTGGGCAGCCACGAGGGACGTCAGACCTCGTCGCACTCGGGCGCAGTGGATGGCATGAACTCGCTGCTGATGCTGGTGCCCGAGGAGGGCCTGGGCATCTTCATCACCACCAACACCTTCAACAACTTCACCACCGCACTGGCCCGGCAGATAGTAGATGCCTACATCGGCGTGCAAGGCCGCGACCGCCATGCGGAGACCTTCCAGCGCTACCTGGGCCAGAAAGCGCGGGCGCAGGAAGAACGCGAGGCGATCCACGCCGCGCGCATCCGCGGCACATCCACCTCCGGCCCGCTGCAGGACTTCACCGGCGGATACGACGACGCGCTCTACGCCGACGCCGCGGTGCGGCTGCAGGACGGCAGCCTGGTGCTGCAGCTGTGGGACGACCCGGAACAGGTCGCCGACCTGGAGCACTGGCACCACGACACCTTCCGCGCGGTGTGGCGCAACCCGGCCATGCGCGAGGAGTTCGTGTGGTTCACCCGCGGCCGGGAGGGCACGGTGGACCAGCTGCACATCGACTGGAACCTGCGTCCGGCGGTGCTGCAGGTGGGGGCCTATCCTTCGCCCTACCGCCGCGTGGCGTCCTTCAAACGCCCGTAGGTCGGGGCTACGCCCCCGACGCGCCGGCGATCAACCATAAAAAAGCCCCGTCGGCAGGGGGGGCCG
The DNA here is from genome assembly GCF_039548515.1 of Luteimonas qiangzhengi. Taxonomy (NCBI): domain Bacteria; kingdom Pseudomonadati; phylum Pseudomonadota; class Gammaproteobacteria; order Lysobacterales; family Lysobacteraceae; genus Luteimonas; species Luteimonas qiangzhengi. The sequence continues at coordinate 81,620 of NZ_JBCLVE010000015.1, forward strand.
ACGGGGCTCGGTGAAACGGGAGCTCGGGGAGAAGTCCCGTTCCAGATCACTCCAGGGGAAGGGAGAGATCAACGACAGACGTTGCATCTGTCGCGATACATATGACCACCCCAAGCATTGATAGTTCGTGAAGATCGCCGCCCCTGCAGGGGAAAAGTTCAGCGGGGATTTACATTTCACGGGCCCTGAACGGAATTTGTACAAATCCGCGGAAATATTTCCATTTTTCAGTGGGTTCGCCGCCCTCAGTGGGCAACTTCCCAGTTGTCACCCACGCCACTTTCGACCATCAGCGGCACCTGCAGTTCCGCCGCGCCGGTCATGCGCGGCACCACCTCGGCCAGCAACGCGTCGGCAAAGTCCGCCGGGGTTTCAAATACCAGTTCGTCATGCACCTGCAGGATCATGCGCGTGCGGCCGTTCTGGCCGGCCAACCAGGCGTCGATATCGATCATGGCGCGCTTGATGATGTCGGCCGCCGTGCCCTGCATCGGCGCATTGATCGCAGCGCGTTCGGCGCCGGCACGCAGGCCCTGGTTGCGGGCGCTGATGTTCTCCAGATACAGGCGGCGACCGAACACGGTTTCCACATAGCCCTGCGCGTGCGCCTGCTCGCGGGTGCGGTCCATGTACTCTCGCACGCCCGGATAGCGTGAGAAGTACAGGGCGATGTAGTCCTGCGCCTCGCCACGACCGATGCCGAGGTTACGGGCCAGGCCCCAGGCGCCCATGCCGTACATCAAACCGAAGTTGATCGCCTTGGCGGCGCGGCGCTCGTCGGCGGTCACTTCTTCCAGCTTGCGGCCGAACACCTCCGCGGCGGTGGCGGCGTGGATGTCCGCACCGGCGGCGAAGGCGGCCAGGAGGCCCGCGTCACCCGACAGGTGGGCCATGATCCGCAGCTCGATCTGCGAATAGTCGCAGGCCACCAGCACGTTGCCCTCGTCGGCAATGAAAGCACGGCGGATGCGGCGGCCGTCTTCGGTGCGAATGGGGATGTTCTGCAGGTTGGGATCCGACGACGCCAGCCGCCCGGTGGCTGCGCCGGCCTGGTGGAAACTGGTGTGCAGGCGGCCGGTGTCCGGATTGATCATCTCCGGCAGCTTGTCGGTGTAGGTGCTGCGCAATTTGGCCAGGCCGCGGTATTCCAGGATGATCCGCGGCAGCTCGTGCTGGTCGGCAATTGCCTCCAGCGCTTCCTCATTGGTGCTGGGCTGGCCCTTGGGCGTCTTCACCAGCGCCGGCAGGCCCAGCTCGTCGAACAGCAGCGCCTGCAGCTGCTTGGGCGAATCCAGGTTGAAGGTGCGCCCGGCCAGCTCGGTCGCCTTCTGCTGCGCGGTGAGCATGCGCCGCGACAGGTCGGCGCTCTGGCGGCGCAGTTCGTCGCCATCGATGCGCACGCCGTGGGCCTCGATCCGGGCCAGCACCGGCACCAGCGGCATCTCGATCTCGCGGTACACCTTCTGCAGTGCCGGCACTTCGGCCAGCTTGGGCGACAGCTCGCGGTGCAGGCGCAGGGTGATGTCGGCGTCTTCCCCGGCGTAGGGCGTCGCATCTTCAATCGACACCTGCGAGAACGGGATCGCCTTGGCGCCCTTGCCGGCCACGTCGGCGTACTTGATGCAGGTGTAGCCGAGATAACGCAGGGCCAGCGAGTCCATGTCGTGGCGGCTGGCGGTGGCGTTGTAAACGAAGCTTTCCAGCATGGTGTCGTCGGCGTAGCCCTGCACATCCACGCCATGGCGGCGCATCACGTGCATGTCGTACTTGCCGTGGTGGCCGATCTTGCGCTTGCCGGGATCCTCCAGCAGCGGGCGCAGCGCTTCCAGTGCTTCTGCGCGATCAAGCTGGGCGGGCGCGCCACCGTAGTCGTGGCCCAGCGGCAGGTAAGCAGCCTTGCCGGGCTCCACCGCGAAGCTGATGCCGACCAGGTTGGCGCGCAGCGGGTCGAGCGAGTCGGTTTCGGTGTCGAAGGCGAACTCGTCCGCCTTGCCAAGCATCCCGATCCATTCGTCCAGGCGCGCCCGGTCCATGATCGTTTCGTGCACGCCGGGCGCGGCCAGCGCCGGATCCAGGCCACCGGCAGCCGGTTTCGCCGCCGGACGCGCATAGCCGGCCTCGGTGCCGCGCACGCTGCCGGGGATGTCGGCCACCGGTACCGGCGCCTCGCCAGGGGCTTCGCCCAGATCACGAAGCGCCTGGGTGAAGCCATAGCGCGCATACAGGGTGCGCAGCGTATCCACGTCGCGCTCGCGCAGCGGCAGGCCGGTCGGGCCACGGTCCAGCGGCACGTCGGTGCGGATGGTCACCAGATCGCGGTTCAGCGGCAGCCGGTCCAGCGCTTCGCGCAGGCTCTCGCCCACCTTGCCCTTGATGTTGTCCGCGTTGGCGATCACCCCGTCCAGGCTGTCGTACTGGGCCAGCCACTTGGCGGCGGTCTTGGGCCCGCACTTGGGCACGCCGGGCACGTTGTCGACGGTATCGCCCATCAGCGCCAGCAGGTCCACGATCTGGTCCGGACGTACGCCGTACTTCTCGATGATGGCCTCGTCGCTGTCCATATGGCTGCCGCTCATGGTGTTGATCAGCGAGATCCCCGGACGCACCAGCTGGGCGAAATCCTTGTCGCTGGTAGACACCTTCACGTCCAGGCCTTCTGCGGCGCCGGCCACGGCCAGGGTGCCGATCACGTCGTCCGCCTCCACGCCCTCGACCCGCAGGATGTCGATGCCCAGCGCTTCCACCACGTCGCACATCGGCTGCACCTGCGGGCGCAGGTCGTCCGGCATCGGCGGGCGGTTGGCCTTGTAGTCGGGGTACATCTCGTCGCGGAAGGTCTTGCCCGGCGCATCCACCACGAAGGCGACGTAATCGGGCTTTTCCTTCAGCGTGGCCCGCAGCATGTTGACCACGCCGAACAGGGCCCCGGTCGGCTCGCCCTGCGCATTGGTCAGCGGCGGCAGGGCATGGAAGGCGCGGTACAGATAGCTGGAACCGTCGATCAGCACGAGTCGTTTCATGCCGTTGATTCTACGCCGTCGCCGGAATGCTCTCCGAGCGGTCCGAAGCCATGGGACTCATCCCGGAGAGGTGACGGAAGACATGAAGAAAACGCCGATAGCGATCGCGTTGTAAAGCGCGTGTATCAGAACGCACAGGGTGAGACTGGATGACACATGCCGGATCCAGCACAGTGAAAACCCGAACACCAGATAGGTGGCATAGGCCGCGAGGGCGAGTTCCGACGGCACCAGGTGTACAGCCGCAAAACCGAGCGTGGTCGGGATAGCCGCGAGCCACCAGCGCATGTGTTTCCCCAATATGTCCATCACCAGGCCACGAAACACTACCTCTTCGAATACGGGTGCTACCAGCACTGCCATCACCAGAATCCCGCTCAGCTGGGTCAGGGCCACAGGAGTCTGGACTTCCTGTGTCAGCGGCCGAAACAGCGCAGTGACAACAACGCCCGTGGCCAGTGCCAGCACGAAAGGCAGGATGGCGGCCCACGGCCTGCTCCTGATAAACAGGAAGGCACGCCGCACATCGTCCCGCAGGGAGTGGCGAAACAGCTTCAACCATGCGGCCCACAGGACCAATCCAAAAGCGAGCACGATCGCCTGGTTCCACCCCGGACCGATCATTGGACTGATGCGTGATATGCGAAACAGGTTGCCGAAGGTGAATCCTTTCGCCTCCAGATAGTTCCTGGCGTCGGATATTTCTTCTGCAACGAAACTGCAGTCGAGCAAATAAAGGGCTTCGGAATCGAGTTGTTCCGATTTGATGCACGCTATCGAGCGTAGCGCCTGGTCCCGTTCGAAGTGCGCGGTGATGGGAAAGTCGATCCCATCCGGCTCGGCCACCACCTGGAAAGACATTTCCATCTGATATCGCCCGGACAGGTACGCGGGCGCAATCAATACGATCATGGAAAGAGCAACGAGCATCCCGGCCATGGCCAATGCACGGGCGACCGAAAAAACCTCATTCCATGAGCCAGCTGCCATGTCCATTCCCCGGAACGTATGAAGCACCCTGATCTTTCCGCCCTGGAGAAAATCAGGCGCTGGGTGTTCCGCTCAGCCTGGGATCTTCGCTGATCACCCGCACCGCATCAATCAACCCGCATAATCAGGCATTCCCATCTGGAGGCTTGCCATGCCCAGCCTGTTCCGATCATCAATCGCGCCATTGGCCTTTGCGCTGGCTCTCACCCTCGCCGCATGCGCCACCACCGGCACGGGAGCCGGGCTCGCGGCGATCCCTGAAATCCCTGCCGATGCGACCGAAGCGGTGCGCACGTCTCCCAATGGCGATGTGATCACCGAATACCGCGTGGCCGACCAGGTGCGGGTGGTGAAGGTGCAGCCGCCGCGCGGGCCGGCCTACTACCTGTACAGCCGCGACGGCCAGATCATTTCCACCCGCGAGGGCGACAACCCGCCGCAGACCTATTTCAAACTGTTCGAGTGGTGAAACCCGCCGGGCTCAGCCTTCGGCGGGCCCGGCCACCAGGCGCACGCCGCGCAGCTGCGGACGGCCATCAATGACATCGGTCCACACCGCGTGGGCGACGCCCTGGTGGAAGACCAGCCGCGGGAACCCGGTGCCGCGGCCGCGGCCTGCCAGCCCGGCCAGCCGGATGCGTTCGATCTCATGCGACAGGTCCGGCGCGAAGCACGCGTACCACAGCGACTGCCCGTCACCGTCTTCCCGCAGCCACAGCGCACCGGCCTGGTGGCTATCCAGGGCCACGGCCACGCGGCCATGCACTTCCGCACCGCTGTCGAGCACCAGCGGCTCGCCAAAGCTGTCACCGGCGTCGGCGCTGTGGACCAGGCGTACCTGCGGCTCGCCGCCGGCCTCCGTATACCAGGCCGCCACCACGTTGTGGCCGTGGCCCTGTGCTGAGGGGCCGTTGACCGGGCAGGCGGACATGACCCAGCCGTCGGCGTGGATCCGGCGCGGCGCGGTCCACACGTTGCCTTCCAGGCGGGACACCAGCACATCGCGGACTTCATCGGGACTGCGGCCGCGGTAGAACAGCAGCGGGCCGCGCGAGGTCAGGGCCACAGTGGTCTGGCAGCACTCGCAGACGCGGGTATCGATCACCGCTTCCTGCACCAGCCGCAGGGCGGGATCCACCAGCGCGGCGCGCAGCGTCGAAGAGCCGTGCGTCCGCGCCGGGTCCGTGCCGGCCTCATCCGCGCCAGCCCCATGCCCGTCATGCGCATCGTGATCGCCGCCTGTGCTGCGCCCGTCCAGCCAGGCAATCCCCAGCAGATCGGTGCCGTGTGGCCACATGGAAGCGAACCCGTGTTCGGTGCCCGTACCGCCCGCATGGGGCACCAGCGGCGCCGACCAGTTGGCGCCGTCGCGCGAACGCACCAGGGCAATGCCGTAGGCGTTTGCGCCGCCGCTCTTCTGCAGCCAGTGGGCCCAGATCGCCCCGTCCAGGCTCGCCATGATGTGCGGCGTATCGGCCCAGTTGACGAACATCCGGCTGCCGATCGCGATATTGGCCGGCGCGTGCTGCCAGCGCTCCAGCGCGGGATTCCAGGCACTGAAGCGGAACAGGTGCCTGCGCCCGGGCTGGGAATCGAGCCATGACAGCAGCACCCGTCCGTCCGCAGTCACCGCCAGGTCCGGCGCGCTGGTGCCCGGCTCCGCGCCGGGCAGCGGCCAGTCCAGCACTTGCAGCCGACCGGGCCCGACTTCGCCGGCGTGGGTTTCGCCCGCATCCTCACCGCCACAGGCGGCCAGCAGCAGGGACGACAACAGCATCAACACGATGAATCGGGCCATGGGCCCAGCCTACCCGGTTTCCCCGTTGCCCCACATCCGGCCGCTGTCAACGGGTACCGGAGCCAGCGCCATGCGGCCACAATGGCTGGCTCCGCGGCCCGTGCCGCCCGATCCAGAATGCCGATGTCCGATTCAGCCCCCGCGCTCATGCGCAAGATCGCCCAGACCATTGCCGAGGAAATCGGCGCCCAGCGCAGCCAGGTGGAATCCGCCGTGGGCCTGCTCGACGAAGGCGCGACGGTGCCCTTCATCGCCCGCTACCGCAAGGAAGTGACCGGGGGTCTGGACGACACCCAGCTGCGTGACCTGGAAACCCGCCTTGGCTACCTGCGCGAGCTGGAAGACCGCCGCGCCGCGATCCTTGCCAGCATCGACGAGCAGGGCAAGCTGGGCGACGAGCTGCGCGCCGACATCGAGGCCGCCGACAGCAAGGCGCGACTGGAAGACCTGTACCTGCCCTACAAGCCCAAGCGCCGCACCCGTGCCCAGATCGCTCGCGAGGCCGGTCTGGAGCCGCTGGCCGATGGCCTGCTGGCCGATCCGGCCCGGGTGCCGGAGGAGTTCGCGGCCGGGTTCGTCGATGCCGACAAGGGCGTGGCCGATGCCAAGGCGGCGCTGGATGGCGCCCGCGCGATCCTGATCGAGCGCTGGGGCGAAGACGCCGCGCTGGTGGGCGAGCTGCGCGAGTGGCTGACCCGCGAGGGCGTGATCCGCGCGAAGGTGATCGAAGGCAAGGAGGCCACGGGCGAGAAATTCCGCGACTACTTCGATCACGCCGAAGTATTGGCGAAGATCCCTTCGCACCGCCTGCTGGCGCTGTTCCGCGGCCGCCGCGAGGAATTCCTCACCCTGGACCTGGAACCCGGCAGCGACGCCGACGCCGGCCACGCCTATGCCGAAGGCCGGGTGGCACACAACGCCGGCATCCAGGATCAGGGCCGCCCGGCCGACGCCTGGCTGCGTACCGCCTGCCGGCTGGCCTGGAAAGCCAAGCTGCACCTGCACCTGATGCTGGATCTGTTCGGCCAGGCGCGGGAGAAGGCGGAGGCCGAAGCCATCGCGGTGTTCGGCGACAACCTCAAGGACCTGATGCTGGCCGCGCCCGCCGGCCCGAAAGCCGTGCTTGGACTGGATCCGGGCCTGCGCACCGGGACCAAGGTGGCGGTGGTCGATGCCACCGGCAAGCTGGTCGCCACCGACACCATCTTTCCGCATGAACCACGCCGCCAGTGGGACCAGTCGCTGGCCGCGCTGAAGAAGCTGTGCACCGCGCACGGCGTGCAGCTGATCGCCATCGGCAACGGCACCGCGTCGCGTGAGACCGACCGGCTGGCCGGCGACCTGCTCAAGCTCACCCCCGAGCTGAAGATGCAGAAGATCGTGGTCAGCGAGGCCGGCGCTTCGGTGTACTCGGCCTCGGAGCTGGCGGCGAAGGAATTCCCCGACCTTGATGTGTCGATCCGCGGCGCAGTGTCGATCGCCCGCCGCCTGCAGGACCCGCTGGCCGAACTGGTCAAGATCGAGCCCAAGGCCATTGGCGTTGGCCAGTACCAGCACGACGTGGACCAGTTCAAGCTGGCGCGTGCGCTGGATGCGCGGGTCGAGGACTGCGTGAACGCGGTTGGCGTGTACGTGAACACCGCCTCGGCGCCACTTTTGGCGCGGGTGTCCGGGCTGTCCTCCACCGTGGCAACCAATATCGTGGCCCACCGCGACGCCAACGGGCCGTTCAAGCGCCGCAAGGACCTGCTGAAGGTGCCGCGCCTGGGCGAGAAGACGTTCGAGCAGTGCGCCGGATTCCTGCGCATCGCCGACGGCGACGAGCCGCTGGACGCCTCCGCGGTGCACCCGGAAACCTATCCGGTGGTCGAGCGCATCGTGGCCGCGACCGGCAAGCCGATCCGCGCGCTGGTGGGCGACGCCTCTTTCGTGCGCACGCTCAAGGCCCGCGACTACATGGACGATCGCTTTGGCGAGCCGACCGTGCGCGACATCCTCGCCGAGTTGGAGAAGCCCGGCCGCGATCCGCGCCCGGAGTTCAAGGCGGCGGTGTTCGCCGAGGGCGTGGAGGACATCAAGGATCTGCGCGAGGGCATGATCCTGGAAGGCGTGGTCAGCAACGTGGCCGCGTTCGGCGCATTCGTCGACATCGGCGTGCACCAGGACGGCCTGGTGCATATCTCCGCGCTGTCAGACCGCTACGTGAAGGACCCGCGCGAGGTGGTGAAGGCCGGCGACATCGTCAAGGTGAAGGTGCTGGAGGTGGACGTGGCGCGCAAGCGCATCGCCCTGACCCGACGCCTGGACGACACGCCCCAGCCGCGCGAGGAGCGCCAGGATGCACGGCGCAGTGAGCGCGACGGACGCGGCCGGCCAGGTGGCGGCCCACGTGGCGGACGCCCCGCAGGCAACGCACCGAAGCCATCGGCGCCGCCGGCCAACAACGCGCTGGCCGACGCCTTCGCCCGCGCCAAGCGCAGCTGAGCGACGCACCTGTCCCCCGGCGGGGATGCGGCCTGACTCAGCCAGTGACGACGCGGTCCCGGCCGCTGCGCTTGGCCTCGTACAGGCGTTCGTCGGCACGTCGCAGCAGGTCGTCCGGCAGCTCGCCATCAGCGCGTTCCACCAGGCCCGCGCTGATGGTGCACGCCAGGTCGTCGCCAAGTGATGCGACCCGCATCGCGGCGATATCCCTGCGCACCTGCTCCAGCCGGGGCAGCGCATCGTCCAGGGTCATGTCGTGGAGCACCACCAGGAACTCCTCGCCACCGGTCCGCCCCACGAACACCGACGGATCGCGCAGGGAGTCGAGCAGGCGCGCGCCCACGTGCGCCAGGACCTGATCACCGGTCTGGTGCCCGTGGCGATCGTTGATGGCCTTGAAGCGGTCGACATCGAGCAGGGCCACGCACAGCGGGCTGCCGGTGGCTTCGGCGCGGGCCACCGCGGACTCCAGCCGCAGGTCGCAGGCGCGGCGATTAGGCAGGCCGGTCAGGGAATCGTGGTGTGCCTGATGAGCAAGCTTTTCCATCAGCTGCTCGCGCTCGCGTGAGGCCTGCACCAGCTCGGCATTCTTCTCGCGCAGCTCCTCGGTGCGCTGCGCGACCTTGAACTCGAGCCGACGCTGACGTGCGCGCTGGCGGCGACCCGACCAGGCGTGCAGGCCAGCGAGCACCAGCGCAAACAGCGACAGGCCGAGCAGCCGCACGCTCGTGCGCGCCCACCAGGGGGTCGCGACCCGGAGCTCCACCTGCGCGTGGTTGGCCGGGCGCGACCAGTCCGCCGGCGCCCGCGCCACCTGGACCTCGAATTGCAGGGTGCCCGCCGGCAGCTGGGCATAGCTCACTTCGCCGGCCGTGCCGGCTTCGATCCAGTCGGCGTCAACGCCCTGCATCCGGTAGCGGTAGCGCAGGCTGTTCGGACTGCGCTGGCTGATGCCGGTGTACTGGATCAGCACGCGCCCGCCAGGCGGGACGTCGGTCGCCGGCATACCGTCCACCAGGACCCGATCGATCACCAACGAGACCTTGCTGGCGGACGCATCCACGGTCCGGGCCGGATCGAACACCGCGATCCCCGCCGCGGTCGGCATCCACAGTTCGCCGCTGGCCATGCGCCAGCCGGCCGGCGAGCTGCCGCCGTTGGCCTGGCGGCTGGGCATGCCGTCGTCGCGGGTGAAGGACTGGATGTCCAGCTGCACGGCATCGCCACGGTCGATTTCGTCGAAGGAGGCGCGCGGCATCCGGCTCACGCCCTCGTTGCTGCTGACCCAGAGGTTGCCGAAGTCATCGGAAAGAATCCGGAACAGCGCGCTTCCGGTCAGCCCCTGCCGCCGCCCGTAAAGCCTGAAGGCGCCATCGCGATGGCGCAGCACGCCGCGATCGCTGGCAATCCAGAGCGTGCCGTCGGGATCGGACAGGAAGTCGAAGGCGGACAGCGCCGGGAAATCGATCTCCGGCTCCAGTACCACAAGGCGGCCATCGGCTCCGCGTCGTGCCAGCCCGCCGAGCAGGCCGATCCAGAGCGTGCCGTCGTCGACGTGGTGCAGGGCGCGGACCGGAAGCGTCGGCAGCGTGGGCAAGGGCTGCTCGTCCACCAGGCCGTCCCGCCAGGCCTTGAGTCCGCGCTCGGTGCCGATCCACAGCATCCCTTCGGGATCCTCCAGCAGCGCGCGCACATGCTCGGTGGCCAGCGGACTGCCTTCCGGAACCAGCGGGCGCGCATGTGCCTCGGCACCGGGATCGAGGTGCATCACGCCGCGGTTGTAGGTGCCCGCCCAGACGCCGCCATCGGAAGCCGGCGCCAGCGACAGCACCGACGACGCCGGCCATCCCGGCCGGGGCATCAGAACCTCGACCTGCCCATCGCGGAGGCGGCTCAAACCACCGGAATGCCCCACCCAGACCTGGCCATCCGGCGTTTCCACCAGGCTGCGGACGAAATCGTTGCGCAGCCCCTGCTCCTTGCCCAGGCCCCAGGCCGGCCCGTCGCCCACGCGGAACAGGCCGTGCGTGGTCCCCATCCAGACCAGCCCCTCGCGCCCTTCGAACAGCGCACCCGAAGCGAAGCCTTCGATGCCGTGGCGCTGGTCCAGCTGTTGCCACTCACCCTGCCAGTAGCGCAGCAGCGTGCTGTCGGTGGCCGCGACCCAGAGCGCGCCCTGCCGATCCTGGATGAGCCCTTCGGCCGCACCTTTGCGCAGCTGCTCCAGCCGATCCCCGCGAAGCCGCCAGAGGCCATGTTCGGCGGCGATCCACAAGGCGCCGTCCTGCGCCTGCTCCAGGTCCCGGATCTCACCCGCAGGCAGTCCCAGACCTGCGCCCAGCGCCTCCAGACTGCCTTCGTTCCAGCGATACAGGCCGTGCCGGTTGCCGGCCAGGAGGCTTCCATCCGCACGCGCCAGCAGGGCCAGCACCCCGAGTTCGGCCAGCGCCTCGCCACCCTCGGCGCGCACGCATGCACCGGCCCCGTCGGCCCGGTACAGGCCGTCGCGGGCGACGATCCAGTAGTCGCCATCGATGCCAGGTGCCAACCGTGCAGCCTCCAGCGCGGGAGCATCCACGCAGGCCGGGCGCGCACGCCCGCCATCGGGCACGTACATCAGTCCAAGGTGATCAACCGACACCAGCATGCCGTCCCCGTGGCGCATGATCTGGCGCGACGCCAGGCGCCGGCCATCAGGGTGGTTCAGGTCCTCGACTTCGCGGAACTTGCGCCCGTCGAAACGCACCGTGCCTTCCCAGGTCGCGACCCACAGGAAACCGTTACCGTCCTGGCCGATCGCGTGGACCTGGCCGTGCGGCAGGCCGTCGTCCGCATTCCAGAGGGTGACCGTGTAGCGCCCGGTCGGCTGCGTCGGGTCCAGGGCCCGGGCCGGGCTCGGGGCGAGCATGGCGGCCAGGCACGCGCATGCCAGCCCCACGGCCGCCAGGGCTCGCAAAGCACGCGCCGAAGTGCAGCGCATGGATGTACCCATGCCTGACATGCTGTCCAACGTGCCCCTGTTCACGTTTTCGCCAGTGTAGCAATTGCCCTGTGGCGTTCGTTCGCCGCGCCGGCTGTCAGGCCCAGTCGGGATCGGCAGTGAACTCGATCGTCAGCCAGCGGTTGGCATCCTCACCGCCGAGCGCCTCGCTGATGCGCTCGCGCAGCAGATCCCACTCTTCCACCTGGCGTGCCGGCCCGTTGGCCGGGACGATGAACACCAGCTCGATCTGCCGGCCGCGCCCGACCCGTGCCACATAGGCCCGGTGGTCGATGAATTCATAACGTTGCACCACCTGCCCGGCCACGGCATCAACGTGGTCCTTCAGGTCCTGCGGGGTCACCAGCAGGATGTCCTTGAGCGCCTGGCGGATGGTGCCCAGCGGCATCGGGATGATCACCAGGCAGACCAGCATCAGCACCGCCGGATCAATGTAGGGCGCCATCCAGGCCCACTGCGTTCCTTCCACCAGCAGCCCGGCCGCAAACGCGACCAGCAGCGCCCCGGCGAGCAGCGCGGCCATCAACCAGCCCTTGGCGTCCAGGGCCACGAAGCTGGAGCCGATGCGCCGGTTGGCCCGCGTCTCGAACACCCACATCACGATGCAGGTCACCAGTGTGATGGCGGCATAGCCCAGCGCGCGCCCGAAATGCAGCTCGCGCCCACCGGTCATGAACGAATCGATCGCGCTGATCAGCGCGTACATCGCCGCCCCGGTCAGCAGCAGTCCCGTCACCCCCAGCACGATCGGCTCCAGGTGCCAGAACCCCATGGTGAAGCGCTCCACCAGGCGCTTGTTGCGCATGTCCCCGGCGGTGGAGGTCGATATCAGGTTGGCCACCAGCAGCGCCACCGTGGTCATGCTGGCATCAATCAGCGAATACACCCCGTCGAACACGATCGCGAACGAGCCCGACAGCAGCCCAAGCACGATCCCCAGCACGGCGAACACCACGATCACCGCGATCGAGATACGCAGCACGTCCTGCTCGGTCTCCATCTCCCAGCGCCACCTGGACTGCCCAGCCGCCATTGCCTGCTCCTTCGCCTTCCGCCCGGCCATCAGGGCGGGCAGGAACATCGTAAGCGACTCAGGAATCGTTGCGGGGGGCAGCCCGGTAGTCGAGTGGCGGGGTACCGCGCCGCAGCAGGGGGACGTAGGGATCATCGCCGCGCCGCTGTTCGAACTCGCTGCGGGCTGCGGCCACCAGCTCGGGATTCGAGAACAGCTCGACCGTCGCCATGGCCAGCACCGCCGCCGCATTGAGTGCGCCGCGCTGGCCGATCGACATGCCGGACGCCGCCACCGCCTGCCAGCTGTGTGCCGGCGTCCCCGGCACCCAGCTGGCGGTGGACAGCCCCGCGGTCGGCACCACCTGGCTGACGTCGCCCACGTCGGTGGACGCCAGTCCCTGCATGTCGGCCCGGTATTCTCCTACCTGCATGGCCGATTCCAGCGGCCGCTGGCGCTCCAGGCTCTGCTGCATCTGCTCAGCAAACCGCTGCTCCGCAGGGCTGTATTCAATGCCGCCAACGGCCCGCAGCGCGCGATCCATCACCTGGCCCAGCGCATCATTGGGCAGCAGCCCGTGCACCCCGCCCAGCGGTTCGAATTCCACCTGCGTACCTGTGCCCAGCGCCGCCCCACGGGCGGCATCGTTCAGCCGCTCGAACACCTCCTGCACCACCTCTCCCCGCGTGTGGCGCACGTAGTAGTAAACCTCGGCCTGGGCGGGCACCACGTTGGGAGCGCGGCCGCCATCGGTGATCGCGTAATGGATGCGGGTGCCATCGGGCACGTGTTCCCGCAGCATATTGGCCATGTGATTGAGGGCTTCCACACCGTCCAGCGCGGAGCGTCCGCGCTCGGGCGCGATCGCCGCATGGGAGGCCACGCCGTGGAAGCGGAACTTGCCGCTGATGTTGGCCAGACTGGTGGACTGCGCCGCGGAGTTGCTGTCCGAGGGGTGCCAGTGCAGGGCAATATCCACGTCGTCGAACAGGCCGGCGCGGACCATGAAGACCTTGCCCGACCCACCCTCCTCGGCGGGCGTTCCGTAGACCCGGATCTCGCCTTCCTGCCCACTGCTGTCCAGCCAGTGCGCGATCGCCCGGGCAGCACCCACCGCGCCGGCGCCAAACAGGTTGTGGCCACAGGCGTGCCCGGCATCGTGCCCGGGCAGCGGCAAACGCTGCGGACCGGCCTGCTGGGACATGTCCGGCAGTGCGTCCATCTCCGCCAGCAGCGCGATCACCGGGCCGCTGCCACGGCGGCCAGCGCGGGCAACAAAGGCCGTCGGCATACCAGCCACTCCGGCCTCGATTTCAAACCCGGCCTGGAGCAACTGCTCCTGGAGCATGGAAGAGGCCAGTTCCTCCTGATAGCCAAGCTCCGGCTGCTCCCAGATCGCCTGAGCCAGCCGTGCCTGCGACCCCGCCCAGGCTTCCACCTCGGCGCGCACCTGGGATTGGCCCGCGCTGATGCGTGCCTCTCTACCGACATCGGCCCTGGCATCCGTTCCGCTCGCCGTGGCGACCGCCAGCAGTGCCGCCAGCACAGCACAGCCGATCAAGGCGACGCTCCTGCCTGGACGCCGATCAGGCGTACCTCATCCAGCTCGAACCATGCCGCAGCACCGGGCGCCCCACTCACCGAAAATGCGATCTGCATGGCATCGTCTCCACGCCATGTGGGCGGGTCACCATCGCCGCGCCAGGGCGGCAAGCCGGCGAACCCGGTCCACGGCACCTGGTAGTCCTGCCATCCGGGCCCCAGCTGGAACTCATGCGCCCAGCGCCGCCCCTCCTGCCCGCGGATTTCCACCCGTACGGTTCCGGCTTCACCCCTCGCCTGGAAAGACAAGCCTCCCCAATTCTCCAGGTTGGCGGGGGCCACGGAGCCGCGCGACAGCGGCAGCAGCACTGCGGCATAGGCGCGGTCGGAATGTGAAAGCCGTGCGTGGGTGGACAGTACATGTCCTTCGCCATCCGGACGGGCGATGCGCAGGCTCGACTGCCAGGTTCTGTCGTTACCACCGTCGGCGTCACTGATGCGCAAGGTGTCCAGCGACGTGCGGCCGTCGGCCCGCTCGAAGTCATCAATCAGCGCGGACAAGACGCGAGGGGGCAGGCTGGCGCGCTCGTTGCCTGACGGGCGGCTGGCATCCGGCCCGGTCACCTCCTCACCCGCAAGGAAGACGCGCTGCACCCGCTGCATTGCAGTCACGTCATCCCACGGCGCCCCCTGCACCAACACCAGATCTGCCCGCCGGCCTTCGGCCAGCACTCCGCGGTCGGCTGTGCCCAGCACCATGGCCGCTCCCGCGGTTGCCGCGTGCAGCGCTTGGCGCGCACTCAGTCCGGCGCGCACCAGCAGTTCCAACTCGCGGGTAGCAGCACGGCCGTGGGGGGTGCCGGGCATGCCCGCATCGGTTGCTACCACCACCTGTATCCCGGCGTCATGCAGGCGCTTCACATTGGCCAGGGCCACGTCAAAATTGCGCCGCCGCTGCTGCAGCACCGGACTTTCCGGATCCGCGGGTGGCGCATCACCCACGCGTACGGGCTCATACACCGCCAAGCTGGGACCGTAGGCGGTGCCGTGCTCACGCATCAGCGCGATCAGCTCATCATCCACGGACCGGTCGAGGATGCTGTGGGCAATCAGGTCCACGCCTGCCCTCGCGGCCTGCTTGGCCCGCTCCACGGTTACCGTATGGCTGAAAACCTTGATGCCATGGCGATGGGCCTCGTCCACCAGCGCGGTCAGCGTGGCTTCGTCCATGCTCGTGTTGTCGGGCGCATTGTTGTAGCGCCAGCCATCGGTGAAGGCCTTGATGAAGTCAGGCCCATAGGCCGCGATCTCCTGCACCGCAGCGCGGGCCGCGGCCGGGGAATTGACCCAGCGGGTGGTGGCCTGGTCGGCCCAGTCGGCGCCGTGGCCCAGCGGGGTGCTCATGCGCGCGCCGAACTGCACGCTGGGAGCAGCCAGGTCGGAAAGCCAATCCCGCCGCGGCGCATGAGCCTCCGGCTGCTGGTGGTAGTCCGCCACCGTGGTCACACCGGCATCGAGATAGGCATTGGCAATCTCCGGCAGCGCGGCCGGTCGTGTATTCGGGGTCCAGTGCGTATGCAGATCGAGCATGCCGGGCACCAGCGACATTCCGCTGCCATCCACCACCCGGGTGGCTTCCTCGGTGGGAAGCCCGGAGCCAATCCGGACAATCCGCCCGTCCTCAACCAGCACGTCGACCGCGTGCGGCTGGTCGGTCTCCGCGTCCAGCACCTGCGCATCTCGGATCAGCAGGCCGGCGTGGGCGCTGCCCACCGCCCACAGGGTTGCGACGGCCGCAATCAGGGCCGGCGCCATCACACCGGGAAGGGACTTGTGCATGAATGATTTCCTCATTGCAGTTGCAGGCTGTCAGCAGTGACGCCCATCGCGGGCGCACTCAGGCGCACTCCGCCACTCACATCCTCGACCTCCAGCCCCAGGCTGACGGCCACGTTGCGGGCAAACCCCGCCGGATCGTTGGCGGGGTACAGGCCCACCACGCGCCGGCTGCCAACGCGGGGATCCTCGATGAGGATCGGCACGTCGCTGTAGCGCCGGAAGCGCGCCGCCGCCACCGACAGGGTGTCGCCGTTGAAGGACAGCATGCCTTCCCGCCACAGCAGGCGCCGATCCAGCTCGGTGTCCTCGATCCGGTCCACGGCAATCCCGGTAGAAGGGCGCGCAACAGCGCGCATGCCCGCATGCAAACGCGCCGGCACCGGTGCCGGCCCGCTGTCCGTCACGTCCACCACGCCCTCACTGACCAGCACTTCCACCGGCCCGGCACCGGCGCTGCCGCGGCCGTCCAGGCTGATGCTGAAACGGGTGCCCACCGCAGTCACGCGGGTGCCGTCTGCCTCCACGGTGAACGGGCGCTCGGGGTCACTAGCCACGTCAAACAGAGCGGTTCCGGACAGCAACTGCAGTTCGCGTCGGTCGGCATGCATGCGCGTGCGCACCCGGGTATCCGCGTCGAGGGTGAGCACGGACCCGTCCTTCAGCGCCACCCGCAGGATCTCCCCGCGGGCGGTGTGGTGCAGCGTGCCCTGCGGCCATGCCAGCAGCAGGACGCCGGCAAAGGCCACAACCAGCGTGGCAGCGGTCGCCAGCAGCCAGGCGCTGCGTCGCCCCCAGGATCGTGCGGCCGGCACCGCCGGCACGCGATCCGTCCAGGCCAGCACGGCACGCGCCCGCGCATAGGCGCCAAAATGGCGGCTGGACGCGGCCAGCCAACGGTCGCGCTCGGAGACTTCGGCAGCGCTCAGCGCTCCGCGATCCTCACGCACCACCCATGCCGCGGCGGCGGCATCAATGTCCATGCGGTCACCGCTTTCCATGCGAGCGCTCCACCCTCCCGGGGCGACTCAAGGACGGCGCCGTCGTGGACGCCGCTGACCCGGCACCAACGCCCGCCATCAGCAGCCGCAGCGCCTTGATCATGTGTTTTTCTACCGTGCTCTGGCTGATCCGCAGCTTCTCAGCCACCTCACGCTGCGACAGGCCCTCGATGCGGCGCAGGCTGAACACCTCACGACAGCGATTGGGCAACGCGGCCAACAGTTCATGGGCCAGGGCCAGCTGCTGGCGCGAAGAGGCGAAGCGCTCGGGAGAGTCCGAGCCCGGCGCCTCCGCCCCCAAACCGTCGAGCTCGGCGACCGTCTCGAAGGCCACCACCTGCGACCTGCGTAGATGGTGGTACACCACAGACCGGGCAACCGTGAACAGATAGGCGCGTGGCTCGCGTACGTGCGCAATGCAATCCAGCCCCGCCAGCCTGGCGTAGCTCTCCTGCACGATATCGTCCGCATCCGTTCCCGGGAGCGTAAGTCTCTCGCGCAGCCAGCGCCTGAGCGCCGGCTCATGGGGCAGGATCTCTTCCGCCAGCCACACTGCCCTGCCTGCCGCCAGCGCTGGCCCTCCACTGCCGGCGGCACCTGACCCGTCCACTCCCATCAGAACGACTTGGTCACACTCATGTGCCAGTAACGCGGATACGGCTGGTACAGGTTGGACAGGTAGCCATAGGCGCCGGAACTCACCGGCGGGCGCTCGTCGGTCACATTGTTTACGCCCAGCTTCGCCGACCAGCCGTCCAGCCTCCCTCCGTTGCTGAACTCATAGCGTGCGAACAGGTTGCCAATGGTGTGCGAATCCACACGCCACTGGTTGCCATCGCTGTCCGACAGGCCGGTATCCCACACGGCACCGGTGTAGCGCACGCTGCCACCCATGCTGAGCCCGCCCTTGCGCCAGGTAACCGTGCTGCTCCACTTCCATTCCGGGGTGCCGCCCTGCGCCCTGAGGTCGCCGCCGCCGGCGATCCACACCGAGCCGTCGATCAGGCCCGCATCCCGCGCATCGGCCAGCACCTGGATGTCTGGCGACAGGTCGCGGTAGAACTCGATCACCCGGGTGCCGTTGATGCTGACACCGAACTGGCCCCACTCGGTCTCCGCCGAACGCCACGACATGCCGTAGTCCACCCCGCGCACCGTTTGCGGCTGGAGGTTGACGTACTGGTCGGTCACGTACAGGACGCGACCGGCGGGATCCAGGCCGGTGCCGTCGTACCGGGCAATGTCGTCCACGCTGGGGTCGGCGCGCACCACGTTTGGATTGCTCAATCCCTGCATGCGCAACAGGTAGTCCAGGGTCAACGCGTTGCCCTCGCCAAACAAGCCGATGATTCCATCCTGCTCGTACTTGAAGTAATCCAGCGAGAACATCCAGCTGCCGGCGGCGTCGGACAGGAAGCGCGGCTGCCACACCAGACCGGCGCTGGTGTTGGTAGAGGTTTCCGGCTCCAGGTCCGGATTACCGGAGCGCCTGGCGGTGGTCGAAGCGCTGTGTGGGCAGTTGGTGAAGCTGTTGGATGCCCCGCTGCGCGCATCGGCTTCGCACTGGATGTAATCGGTGCGGGTATTGGACCTGCTCACCAGGGTCGCATTGACCTGCTCCAGGTTCGGCGCACGGAAACCTTCAGCCCATGACGCGCGCAGGCGCAGCCCGTCCACCAGCTCCCATCCGAGGGCGAGTTTGGGTTTGGCCACGCTGCCGAATTCACTGTAACGCTCGGCGCGGCCGGCCAGCTGCAGGTCCAGCGAACGCACCAGCGGTACGTCCATCTGCGGCGCAACCAGCGGCACCGACATTTCCGCAAACAGCGCGTACACCGTGCGCGAACCCTCTGTATCGGGGGTCGGGCTGACGCCATAGATATCGCTGGGATACTCGTTACCGGTCACGGCATCGACGAAGAACAGGCTGCCATCCACGCGCGGGTCGCGGTTGTCGCGCTGGCGCTCATGTCGCGCCTCGACCCCGACAGCCAGCCCCACGTCACCCGCCGGCAGGTTGAACAGATCGGGACGGGATGCCTTGAAGTCCCACAGCCACAGCTCGGTGCTGCTCTCTCGGACCGCATCGACGTAGAACTGGTCCATCACCGCATCGGAATTGCAGCCGCCACAGAACAGGTTGTAGGCGTTGGCACCCGGATCAGCCAGCGCTTGCTGGAACAGCGTCATGCTGACCGCCTGCTGGGTATCCACCACCTTGGCCTGCGAATACATCAGGGCCGATTCCCAGTCGAAGCTGTAGTGGAAGCCCCGCAGGCCGGCCAACGCTCGTACCTGTTCGTTCTCGACCTGGATCTTGGTCGGGCGTTCAAAGCGGTAGGAGGAGATCGTGACCGGCAGGCCGTCCGGGCCGATATCCAGACCGTTGATCCGGTTGGGATTCACGCTGCCATCGGGCAGCAGCGCGGCGCCAAACGGGTTCCAGTGGTTGCTGCCGGGTACCACCACGGGGAGCGCGGCAATCGAGTTGACCGGCATCTGAAGACTGTCCGCATCGGCATGGTAATAGCCGAGCTCGCTGAAGAATCCGATGCCGTTGTCGAAGTCCCACTTCGAGGTCAGGAACAGGTTGGTACGGCGTACCTCGGGCGTCAGCGACAGCGGCCACTGGGCCTGTGCGTCGGAGCGCAGGTTGCGGTCGGCGCCGGAACTCGCCTTACTGCCGCTGGCCACGCACACCCCATCGCCGGTTTCGGCTGCGCAATCGGGATTGGTGACCGGCTGCACATGGAACGCACCGGCGCCGGAAGTCACCAGCTCACCGGCACGGGTCACCGGACGGCCGGTGGTGAAGTTGCCCCACGCGCTGGTGGCGCTGCGGTTGTCTAGGCTCGGATCGCCTTCAAACGGCGTGCCGATGAAATCGAAACGCCGGTCCGCGGTGGCGGTCCAATCATGATCCAGCGAGTCGATGCCGGTGGTGCGGTAATGATTGAACGACAGGGTCACGTTGCCCCGCAGGTCGTCGGTATTGCGACCGACGATGCCGCTCACGCTCCAGTCGCGCAGGCCGGTGCCTTCACCGGATCCCGACTGGACGGTGATTTCACCGCCATGCATGTCGTCGCGCAGCACGTTGTTGACCACGCCGGCCACGGCGTCTGTGCCGTAGATGGCGGCGGCACCATCGAGCAGCACCTCGACCCGCTGCAGGCCATTCACAGGAATGGTATTGGCGTTGTAGCTCAACACCGGCACCAGATTGCCGTCGGCCTGGCTGGTCGGGTGAACCACTGTGCGGCGGCCATTGACCAGCAATAGTGTGTTGCCTACACCCAGCCCGCGCAGGTTGACCGAGGCGATATCACCGCGGGCGTAGTTGGAGCTGTTGCCGCCATTGGTCCCGACAAAGGAGACATCACCCATCTGCGGGATCGAACGGAACAGGTCGTCGCCCGAGATCGCTCCCGTCGCCTCGATCTGTTCCGGCTGCATGGTCACCACCGGCAGGATCGCAGCCGCGCTGGAGCCGCGGATCTGCGATCCGACTACGGTCACCTGCTCCAGCGTGGCCACGTCGGCATCAGCCGCCGCCGGGCGTTGCTCTTCCCAGCGCGGTGTGGCGGGCGCGGGCTGCTGCGGAGCAGCTGCCTGGCCAGTGAATCCGATGCTTCCGGTTCCCAGCGAAGCAAGCATCTCCGGGCGGTACAGGGTAATCGTGGTGCCGTCATCGGAAGCGACCTGCAGGCCGCTGTCGGCAATCAGCCGCTCCAGCGCCTCGCGCGTGTCCATCTCCCCGGCCAGGGGCGGCACTTCGACGGCCGGCCTTCCCGGTTCTCCCGCCGGCGCGATGATCTGCAGACCCGCCTGGCGGGCAAATTCGGGCAGCGCGTCTTCAAGGCTTCCCCCCTGCACATCGAACGTGACATCGCCCGCCAGCACCGGCGCGGCACTCAATGCCATGGCAACCATTCCCAGGCGTACCGCCCTGGCCAGTGCACCGTGTCTGTTTCGCATCGCCTTTCCTCCCAAAGGTTCGCAATACCATAGTGGTCGGTAAACCGACCCGTCTCCCCTGCACGATGCACGAGGGCGAAATATCCTCCACTCGGCCCGTGGAACACCGCGCTTATACCGAAAGCCTGGGAAACTGGTAGCGTTCGCAGCTTCGCCATCCCCTGCCCGCAGACCACCCGCCATGCCCTCGCTCGATACCCTGCACCGTCACTTCCGCCTGATTGCCGCGCTTGCGATCGCACTGAGCGTGTTCACCTGGGCCGTGGACCTGGCCGGGCTGGTCTACAACTGTCCGTTCTGCCGCGCGCAGCGCACGGTGATCGGGCTGCTGGGCCTGCTGATGCTGGTGCCGGATCCGCGCCACTGGCTGGTGCGCTGGCTCGCAGCCACGCTGGCCGGCTTCGGAATGGTGGTGGCAGTGACCCAGCATTTCTCCCACTGGCGGCGGATCAATGCCGGTGAGTTCAAATTCGCCGAAGCCTGGTGGGTGGATCCGTTCCTGCTGTCGGGCGCGGCGATCTTCATCATCACCGGGCTGTTGCTGCTGCTGTGGTCATGGCGCCCGCGGCATGGAGCGGACCGTCAAATCTGAACGCCGGGTTTGAAACCCGCTGCGCCAGCCCCATCTTCCTGAAGATGGAGAAACAGTCCGCCGACCTGAAGCTCGAGATCGTCCGCGACCACGATCCGCGCCCGACCCCGCCCGAGGCGCCCCTGCCCAGCGACTGCTGCGACAGCGGCTGCGATCCGTGCGTGCACGACAGCTATACAGAAGAACTGCAGTACTACCGCCAGCAGCTGGCGAAGTGGCTCGAGCGAAACCCCGAGTAGGTCGGGGCTACGCCCCCGACGCCCCACTCGACCCGGGCCCGCAATAGATCCCGTACAGGGTTGCCATCACCTCGCCCGCCGGGCCCGGTGCCAGCGAGTAATAGATCATCTGCGCCTCCCGGCGCGTCTGCACCAGCCCTTCCTCGCGCAGCACCGCCAGGTGCTGCGACAGCGCTGACTGGCTCAGATCCAGCATTTCGTTGAGCTCGCCGACTGAACGCTCGCCGCCGGCCAGCAGGCACAGCACCTGCAGCCGGCGCTCGTTGGCCAGCGCCTTGAGCAGCTTGGCCGCCTCGCCGGCGTGCGCCTGCATCGCCGTCAGGTCGAAGTCGGAACGGGCCGGGGGGTTGCCCATGATCCTTGCACCTTGGTTTGCCGGGCGATATCGCCCCGCGTCGGGATGACGCGGGATGAATGATATCAACCGGCCCTGGAAGCCTGCCCCCGGGGCTGCCGTCAGGCCAGTCAGCGCGGCCCCATGACTACGTTCAGATCATCGCCCTGGGGCATGCCGCCGCGGCGCTGCACGGTGCCGTCGGCATCGCGGAATACCAGCGCGGGCGTGCCGCGGAAGCCGAGCTCCATCATCAGCATCTGATTCGATTCCAGCGCGCGGCGGACACCGGCCGGCACGCTTCGCGCGGCGGACACGCCGCCCTGGGCGAAGCGACGCTCATTCTGCGTCAGCATGGCGCTTGGATCATCCGCGCCCAGAATCGTGGCCACCTTGCCCGCGCTGTCTTCGCGGATGACCCCGACCATCACGTGGCGCAGCTGCACTTTGCCTGCCTCCACCCACGGACGGGCGGCTTGCCAAAGGCGGTTGCAGAACGGGCAGTTCGGATCGCTGAAGGTGTAGATCACCCGCGGCGCGCTGGCGCTACCGTCGAGCACCCATTCGGAGGATTCAAGCTTCGACAGCATCTGATCGCCCATCGGGCCGGCCACCAGCTCCTGCAGCCTCATCGCGTCACGCTCGTTGCCGTTGCGGTCTATCCGGGTACCGACGATGGCGTCGCCGCCGGCGGTCACGTAGACCGCGATGGGCTGCTGCCCGGCGACCGCTGCAAAGCCGCGCAGTCCATCGCCAGCCGGAAACTCCTCGACGATGCTCACGCCGTTGGCTTCCAGCGCGTCGAACACCGGCGGGCGGTCGCCGTTGTCCGCGTGACTGCAGGCGGTGGCGGTCAGTGCGGCTGCACCCAGGCACAGCGCGGTCAGGAAAGCGTTTGGGGACATGGTCACTCCAGGGAATCGGAAAGGGGATGCGCACCAAACCGGCGGCGCAGGGTATGGGCCAGGCTGGCGCCGGTGAGCTCACCCAGGTGGGTTTCCGCCAGGCTGCCGTCGGCTGCGAAATACAGGGTGGTGGGCAGGGCCCGGGCCCCGGTTTCGGCCATGGTCCGCGAATGCGGATCGCGCAGGATGTCGCTCAGTTGCAGGCCTTCATCAATCAGGAATTGCTCGATCGTCGCCGCGTCTTCACCCTGGTTGACCAGCACGAAACTCACGTCCGGGTAGGCGGACTGTGCGCGCTCGAGCACCGGCATCTCGCGCCGGCACGGCGGGCACCAGGTGGCCCACATGTTCACTACCACCGGACGCCCGGCGTAATCGCCCAGACTCACGGGGCTGCCATCCAGCGCGGTCAGGGCGATATCGGGCAGCGGAGCCGCGCTTTGCTGCATCCACCACAGCGCGCCGCCGGCCGCGGTCCACGTCAGGACGCCGGCGGCGATGCCGATCAGCACCGGCCGGCGCAGGATCGCGATGGTCCGGGTGCGCAAGGCCACGAAGCCGATGCCGGCGGCCAGGCCCGCCCACCAGACGAAGCCGCCGTCGCCGATCTGGATGATCGCCAGCGGCGCGGCAGCGTACTCGCGCCACCAGACAAGGACGTAGGCCAGGCGTGCCACCAGCAGGCCGATGAAGAACGCATCGGTGACCAGTGCACCGGCGAGTTTGAACGGTGCGTCCGATCTGCGCCGGACCAGCCAGCGTGCAACGCCCCAGGCCACCAGCGCGGCCAGCGCCACCACCACCGCCCGGATCGGGAACGGGCCCACTGCCATCATGGCGCACCCACCGCATCAAGCCGGGCGAGGAAATCCCGGGTGTTGATCTCGCCGACGGTGCGCTGCGCGCGCCGTTCTTCGCCGTCGGGTCCAACCAGGATCAGAGAGGGCGGCCCGGGCACCTGCCAATGGCGCTGCAGCTCCCGGTCGATGGCGTCGTTGGCGGTAACATCCGGGCGCAGCACCTGCATTCGGGCCAGTCGCTCCGACACCGCCGGATCGCCGAACACGTTGCGTTCGATCACATGGCAGCTCACGCACCAGTCGGCGTAGAAGTCGATCAGCGTCCACTCCCCGCGCGCCCCGGCCTCGGCGATGCGCGCATCCACGTCCTCGATTGATTTGGCCGCGACGTAGTCGGGCTTGAGCGACGCCTTCCCCGCCGCGACCGCAGTACCGAACCGCTCCAGCGGGCGCAGCGTTGAATCACCACCGGCAGCGGCGCCCACCAGCATCAGAGTCGACCACAGGCCGGCGAACACCGCCGCAAAGCGCAGCGGCCAGCCGCTGCGGCCCCCTTCCGGCTGGACATTGGCCCAGCCGAACAGGCCCACCGCGATGGCCAGCACCCAGGCGCCCCACAGCATCAGTCCGACCGGTCCCGGCACGAACCGGTCCAGCATGTAGATGGCCATGGCCACCATGACGTAGCCGAACACCATGCGCACGCGCTCCATCCACGCGCCCGGCCTGGGCAGCACGCGCGCACCAAACACGGCGATCAACACCAGCGGCAGGCCCATGCCCAGTCCGAGCGCGAACAGCGCCACGCCGCCGGTGAATGCGCTGCCGGTCTGGCCGATGTACAGCAGCGCGCCGGCCAGCGGCGCCGTCATGCATGGCCCGACCAGCAGCGCCGACAGCAAACCCAACGCAGCCGCCCCGGCCATGCTGCCGCCCTGACGGCCGCGGGTGGCGCTGTCGATGCGATTGGCCAGCGCGGCGGGAAGCCGCAGCTCGAACGCGCCGAACAGCGAGGCCGCCAGCACCAGGAACAGGGCGGCGAACGACCCCAGCAGCCACGGCGATTGCAGGGCTGCCTGCAGGTTGGCGCCGGCCAATCCGGCCACCACCCCGACCGCCGCATAGGTGGCCGCCATCGTCAGTACGTAGGCCGCTGACAGCATCACCGCCCGCCGCGGGGCGGCGCCGCTGCCGACGATCAGCCCGGACACGATCGGCACCATCGGCAGCACGCACGGCGTGAATGACAGCAACAGTCCGAAGCCCAGGAACACCAGCGCGCCGGCAACCGGGCCCAGCGAGGCCAGGCGGGCAGCCGCGGCTTGGTCCTCCGCAAGCGCCGTTGATGCGCCGTCGCCGGCCGAACCAGGCGTCGCGCCGACCGCACCGGCCGCAGCACCGGCTTCGGGCGCATCGGGCAGCTCAACGGTCAGCGTCTGCGGCGGATAGCAGATGCCGGCCTCGGCACAGCCCTGCCAATGCAGGGTCAGCGGGCCGGGGGTTTGCACCGGCACACCCAGGGTCATGCCCGGCGGCAGGTACACCTCGGTATCGCCGAAGAATTCGTCATGGCGCGGCGTGCCGTCGGGCAGGTCAAGCTCGACCGGCTGCCCACCCGCGTCCTCGGCCTGCAGGGCATGCCGATAGACGTAATAGTCGTCCGCAATCGCCGCCTCGATCCGCCACGCATCGCCCTCGCGTACCGCAGGCGCCGGAATGAAGACCTCCTCGGCGTAGAGGAATTCCGGATCGGACTGGGTTCCGCCCCAGCTCGGGAACAGGGAAGTGGCGGATGCAGTGCCGGACAGGGTGAACAGCACGAACAACAACAGCGCGACGAATGCTTGGCGGTACGATGGCAAATCCGGCCTCCGGCCTGCGTGGACCCTGCGCACCTTGCCCGCGGCGGCTTAAGTCAGACTTAAGCTGGTCGTGGTGGCATGGTCGGAATGGAACCCGAGGAGGCTCTAATGCGCGTGCTGGTGGTGGAAGACGATGACCTGATTGCCAGCGGCGTGGTGGCCGGCCTGCATGCGCACGGCTTTCAGGCCGAGCGGGTGCCTGACGCCGCCTCAGCCGAAATGGCCTGCGCCGGCGAGCGCTACGACGCACTGGTACTCGACCTGGGCCTGCCCGACCGCGACGGCATGACGCTGCTGGCCGACATGCGCAAACACGACCATGCCCTGCCGGTGGTGATCCTTACCGCCCGCGACGGTATCGAACACCGCCTGGACGGCCTGCATGCGGGCGCTGACGACTACCTGGTCAAGCCGTTCGACCTGCGCGAGCTGGCCGCGCGCCTGCACGCGGTGATACGGCGGGCCCGCGGCCGCGCGACCCAGGCCATCCAGGCCGGCCCCCTGCGGCTGGAACCGGAAAGCGGCCAGGCCTGGCTGGCGGGCGCGCCGGTGACCCTGTCGCGCCGGGAGCTCGATCTGCTGGCCCACCTTGCCGACGCACGCGGGCGCTGGCTGGCGCCCGAGGTCCTGCATGAAAAGCTTTACGGACTGGACGTGGAGATCGGCAGCAACGCACTCAACGTGCATATCCACAACGTTCGCCGGAAACTCGGGCCTGAAGCCGTCGAGACCGGGCGCGGCCTCGGCTACCGCCTTGGGTGGAGGCCTGAATGAGCCTGCGTCTGCGCGCGGTGCTGATCGCCGGGCTGGCGTTGACGCTTCTGTGGGGCGTGGCCGCCGCCTGGATGTTGCGCGACGTGGGCAACCAGCTCGACGAGACCCTGGACCAGCGCCTTGCGATGTCGGCACGGATGGTATCGGGGCTGATGCAACGGGCCACCCTGATGCCCACCGAGCCCCAAAGCCTGCTGGAAACGATCACCGTGGGTGGCGGACAGGGCATCGCATGTCAGATCCGGACGCAGCGCGGCGAAATCGTAGCCACCACCAGAGGCGCACCCGTGGAAGCGCTGAATACTGCGACCTCGGGGTTTTCCGACCGCCTGGTCAACGACGAAACCTGGCGCACCTATACGCTCCGCTTCGGCGATCACTACATCACCACCGCCGACCGGCTTGATGAACGTAACACGCTGGTGCGCGAGATCCTGCTGACCGCGGGGGTGCCATTCCTGGTGGCCCTGCTGGGCGGCCTGATGGCGCTGTGGATCGGTATTTCACGCGGTCTCAAACCGCTGGACTCACTGCGCCGCACGCTGGAGGCTCGCGCCGCCGACTCAACCGACCCGGTGGATGATGTGGGCACGCCGACGGAGCTGCGACCGGTCATGGCCGCGCTCAACGGCCTGCTCGCACGCCTGGCTGCGGCGCTGGGTCAACAACGCGCATTCACCGACGCCGCCGCCCATGAGCTGCGCACGCCCTTGACCGTCGTGGACACGCACCTGCAGCTCGCGCGGATGACGCCGGTTGCGGATCCGGGATCGCTGCGCAGCGCGAGCGAGGGCGTGCGCCGCCTGCGCCACACCCTGGACCAGCTGATGAGCCTGACCCGCGCCGAGGGACCGGGCGGATCGGACAATGCCTGCGAATCGATCCTCGGTGTGCTTGGCGACGTCATTGGCAGGCTGCCGACGGATGCGCGGGACAGGGTGAAGCTGCAGGTATCCGGCACGGATACCGGCACCACGATGCCCTACTCGATGCTGTC
The DNA here is from genome assembly GCF_039548515.1 of Luteimonas qiangzhengi. Classification (NCBI taxonomy): domain Bacteria; kingdom Pseudomonadati; phylum Pseudomonadota; class Gammaproteobacteria; order Lysobacterales; family Lysobacteraceae; genus Luteimonas; species Luteimonas qiangzhengi. The sequence goes on from NZ_JBCLVE010000015.1 coordinate 108,785, forward strand.
TACGGCGGTGCGCAACGTGCTCGATAACGCCCTGCGTTACGCAGGACCCGACGCACCCGTGGAACTGTCGGTGCAGTTCGATCGGATGCGGCAGCGGGCCTCGATTGAAGTGGCCGACCGCGGGCCCGGAATGAGCGAAGAAGAACTGGCCCAGGCCGGACAGCGGTTTTGGCGCGGGGGGCGCGGCAGGTCGAGCGGCGACGGCGCCGGACTGGGGCTGTCCATCGTCGACGCGATCATGCGTCGCCATGGCGGCGCCGTCACCTTGCAGGCGGGGGATCCTGGCGGGCTCCGGGTAGTGCTGGACCTGCCAATCACGGGGCAGGAGCAAGCCGGCTGACCCACCCCCGGATCCCCATGCTGGCGACCGCAATCAGAACGCCACGTGCGACCAGATGCCGAATTCGCGGTTGATCTGGCGGCTGGCCGCGGTCTCGATGTCGATGTGCTTGTAGGCCGCTGACAGGCGCAGCTTGTTGCTGTGGCGCCATTCCAGCGCGGCGCTGTAGTAATCGCGCTCGTTCTGTTCGGCGATCCGGCGGCTGCCCTTGGACGTGTCATGGCGCACGTACACTGAATAGTTCGGGTTGAACCGATACGAGCCCCACAGCGAGGTACCGTTGGCCGCGTCGGGGGCAACCTGGTTCACCCGGTTCCAGTTGCTGCCGTAGAAGTACTCGGCGCCCAGCCGCCACGGACCCGATACGTAAGTGACCGCACCGTTCCAGCGCTCGGCGGTGTGCCTGTGCGGGCGGTCGCCCTTGTCCATGGCCCGGGTGCCGCGATAGCCGCCCAGGTGAAGCTGCAGGCCATCGACCACCTCCCAGCTCACCCGCGCCTGGTAATCGGGGCTGTCGCCGGTGCGCGGCTTCTGGAAGCCCGCGCCGGTAACGGCAGCCACCGTCCACGAGACCGGCCCGGCGTTACCCAGCAGGTGCACGCCCCAGTCGGCAGGCGTGCCCTGGCCGTTCATCGGGATCATGCCGGGATCCAGATAGCGGTAGCCGTTGATCTGGGCCAGCGGCAGGATCCAGGTGTCCGGGGCATTGCCCAGGCGCAGGCGCAGGTTGTCGCCGAACTTGCGCTGCACGTAGGCATGGCGGAACAGCAGGTCGGTCGGATCCTGGTAGCGCTGCCACTGGAAATCGGTGGTCACGTGCATCGACCAGTTCTGGTTGAACTGATGGTCGACGTTGATCCAGAACCGCTTGAGGTCAACGTTGAGATTGTCTCCGCCCAGCTCGCGGTCCTGGTGGCTGGCGTTGACGAAGATCAGGCCGGAGATGCTGGTCTTGCCGGCTTCGGCGTCGTTGGCCAGCGCCGCGCCGACCGGCGCAAGTAGCCCGAGCAGGATGGCGGAGCATGCGGCGGCCAGCGCCTTGGTGCGCTTGTGTTTCATGGGGATGTCCTTTGGTTTTGCTTGAAATGGGGAGGTAGGCGCCAGGCGCGCCTGCCCTGTTGCGATGTCACACCTTGCTGACCCGTACCGGCAGGCCCTGGCGCACGACCGCGCCGGAAACCCAGTCGATCCACACGTTGTCCTTTCCGGGACGGGTGGGATCGGCGAAGCCCAGGTTGTTGAGGTTCACGCCCTGGCCGTGCTGCGGGTTGGCATGCGTGGGCTTGCCATCCACCAGGTGCGATACGGTGCCCAGCTGTTTGTGGCCGTAGCCGTGCTCTATCGCCACGGCGCCGCGGGCGATGCCGCCACGCACCAGCGCCACGCCCTGCAGGCTGCCACCGGGCGTGCTCACTTCCACCTGGTCGCCGTTGACGATACCCAGCTCAGCGGCGTCATCGCGGTTGATGCTGATCGGATTGTGCGGATGCACCTGGCGCAGGCGCGAGGCGGCAATCGACATTGAACTCATCAGGTTGGACTTGTACGAGGTCATGTGCAGCGGCCACTGCTGCTCGTCGAACTGCTCGCGCATGGGCGTGCCGTCGGCCAGGCGGGTGGGATACCAGGTGGGACAGCCGCTGTAGCGCTCGCCGTTCATCGAGTGGCGCATCGCCGCCAGGCCCTCGTTCCAGATCGTGACCGGGGCGGAGGGCTTGATCTTCAGGTGCTCTCCGTCCCAGGCATCCTCGACCCGGTCGAAGCGCCCGCCCCGGCTCATCACCATGGCCACGCGACGGACCTCTTCGGGCTTCACCCGCTTTTCCACTTCCGGCATCCAGCGGGTCAGGCCAGTGATCTCGATGTCGTCGTCGCTGGCCTCGGGCACGGGTGCGCCTGCCTGGTAGGCGATGTTGCACACCGCGCGCAGGTAAAAATCCTCGGCCGACTCCAGGTCCAACGGCTCGCCGTCACGGGTACTCATGGCGTTCTTGCCGAAGCCGGGCAGGCCCAACTCGCGCGCCATAGCGAAGATGAAGCTCTCAAAGCTCACTGGCTTGTCGTCGGCCGTGCGCACGGTAGCGGCATCCACCGCCGGCCAGCGCACGGTGCTGCTGCGCGCCACCACGTCCGCCCACGGCGCGCCGATGCCCCAGCTTTCATAGGTGACGGTGTCGGGCACGATGTAGTCGGCCAGGGCGGAGGTTTCGTTGATGAAAGGATCCACCGAGACGAACAGCGGCAGCCGCTTTGGATCCTTGAGCTTGTCCGCCAGCGCGTTCTCGAACCCGCACATGGAATAGATCGGGTTGCTCATGTGGTTGATCCACGCCTTGACCGGATACGGATAGCCGGCCAGCCCGGAAGCAAGCATCTCGCTGGAGATGCCGCCGACGGCGGGATACCACGGTGCCTGTGCGGGGTACGGGTTCTGCCCGGCCTCCTGCTTGCGCTTGAACTCGCTGGTGCGCTCGTACGGGAAACGGTTGCGCGACAGGGCCACGCCGCTGGCCTGCACCGCGCCCTCGAAGCGGGCGAAGTTGTAGCGGGGGCCAGGGCCGAACGGGCCGAACGGGCCGGCGTCCATCACCCAGCCGCCCTTGACGTTGAGGTTGCCGACCAGGTTGTTGAGCATCGCGATGGCATAGGCGGTGTAAAAGCCCGAGCCATTCATGGTGCCGCCGTGCGAGTTGGCCACGGCCTTTTTTCCATGGCTGGTAAATTCGTGCGCCAGCGCCTCGATCTCCTTCACCGGCACGCCGCACAGCTCGGAGTATTCGGCCAGGCTCCTGCGATGGGACTCGGCGCGCAGCTTGGCGAATGCGCTGCACACGGCCACCGCAGCCGGAGCTTCGCCGTCGGCGCCTGGCAGGTCGAGTTCGCGCTCGACCAGCAGCTCGGCGGGCGCGGCCTGGGTGTGGGCAACCAGCGAACCATCGGCCGCCTGCACCACGTAGACATCATCGGTCGGGGTGCCGTCATCGGCCGGAGCCGGCACGGGCAGGCCGATGTCGGCGCCGCGCAGGAACTGGCCGTAGCGCGGGTGATCCGGATCGTTGACCAGCAGGTGGGTGGCGTTGCTCCACGCCGCCTCGCCGGCGGCCTGCATGGCGGCCGGGCCTGGCTGGGCGAGGAAGCCGGTGTCGTAGCGTTCGTTGTCGATGATCCAGCGGATCAGGCCCATCGCCAGGGCGAGGTCGGACGCGGGCTTGACCGGCAGCCAGCGGCTGTTGTCGCCCGACGCGTGGTTGGAAGAGGTGGGCAGCATCGGCGAGACGACCACATAGCGGTAGGCGTTCTCCGGCCGCGAACGCGCTTCGGCCAGCTCCCGCCCGGTGCGCTGGAACGGGTTGCCCGACTGCGCCGGCGAGGTACCGATGAACAGCCCGAAGCGGGAGTTTTTCCAGTCCGGCTTGCCATGCGGCATTCCGACCAGATCACCCAGCGCTGCACCCGTGCCCACGCGGTAACTCTGTCCGCAATAGGAGCCGTGGTTGGACACGTTCACGGTGCCGAAGGACTGGCGTGCAAAGCGGTTGATCAGCGGCGTGCGACCCTCGTTGGCCGAGTCGGTCATCAGCAGCTGGTTGGAGCGCGGACCGTACTCCGGATTGTCCGGGTCGATCAGCGTTTCCACATCGCGGATGGCAGCCAGGCCATCCACATGTCCTTCGCCGAACAGGTCGCCGCCTTCGCAGATCTCCTTGACAAGCTGCTCCAGGGAAATGGTCTCCCACTGTCCAGAGCCGCGTGGCCCGACGCGCTTGAGCGGCGCCAGTACGCGGTGCGGTGCCTTCTGATGTTCCATCATGGCCGAGCCGCGCGCGCAGGCGGTGGCGCGGCCTTCCAGGCCGCTGTCGCCGCCGAGCATGGCGTAGACCTCGCGCACCGGCGTTTCCATGGGCGCGGGCCGGGTCGTGGACAGCGGGTGGTACGGGTTGCCGGCAATGCGGATGATCTGGTTGTTTTCCACGTCCACGCGGATACGCACGCCGCACTGGGTCCAGCAGCCCAGGCAACTGGAAGGACTGACCACCTGGCCGGGCTGGGTGCTCAGCGCGCCAGTGACGGGATCGATGCGGAATTCGGGGGTGAGCGACTTGCCACGCAGGGCGTCCTTGGCCACCTCGCCGGAGCTGCCGGTAGCCAGCCCCTGCACACCGCGGGCAACGGTTCCGCCGTAGCCGGCCGCAAAGGCGGTCAGCCCGCCGGCGATCGCGCCGCCGCGCAGCAGGAAGCGGCGGCGATCGTGCCCGGGCGCCTGCTTGTCGTCGTCATCGGAGGGAGGAGGATTGTTCCTGTCAGCCATGGGATGGCTCCTGTAGGCCGTGGGATGAAGTTGCCGGGGCAGCGGCCGAGTGGTCTGGCGCAGCCCCGTCGCCGGGCGGGAACAGCTCCAGCGCCCAGCCCAGTATCGCCACCAGCGCGATGCACAGGCCGGCGATGCCGAGCATGCCCATCAGTCCGTCGCCGCCCAGCGGCATGCTGTAGATGTAAAGGCCGGCGCCGTACTTGGGCACGCTCTGCACCCCCATGAACAGCGCCCAGCGGAAGATCCACGCGGCTGCGGCCAGTGCCAGGCCCAGTGCCAGCGTGTAGCCCTTGTGCTGCAGCAGCCTGCGCCCTGCCAGCAGTGCCACCACCACCGCCACCCCACCGATGGCCGAACCCACCATCGTGGTGCGCCACACGGGGAAGCTGTTGAACAGGTACACGGCTTGGCTGAAGGACGCGCTGCCCACGGTGAGCCCGATTACGGCCCAGGTCAGCGCTGCAACCACCAGCGCTGCGGCCAGCCCCAGGCCTGACAGGCGCAGGAGTTGCAGGCCGTCGGCGCCCGGACGCAGTTCGGCGGGCAGGAAGCGTTCGAGGATGAAGATTGCACCCACGGCCGCCAGCCAGCCCGTCAGGGTCAGGTTGACCGGCACCCAGACCGTGTTCCACAGCGGCCGGGCACGGACCACCATCATTTCCCCGCCGCTGTACACCACCACGCCAAGCGCCGAGAGCACCAGCAGCGGTGCCAGCCAGCGGGCCCAGTTGAGCCTGCGCAGCCACCAGCTCGCACACGTGGCCAGGGACAGGCCCACGAAGGCCGGCATCAGCAGCGAGCCCAGCGACATCCAGGACCACGGAGTGAAGTACGCGTAGAAGTGCCAGAAGCGTGCCGGCTGGTGCAGGTCGGCCAGCAGCGAGAACGGCGCGGCCAAGGCAGTGACAGCCAGGGTGAACAGCACCGCGGGCAGCAGCCTGCGCCGGCGGCTGCCTTCAGGCCCCCACACGCACCACGCGGCCAGCAGCGCCGCGCCGGTGGCCACCCCGGCCAGGAAAAAGTACTGCACCGCCCAGGGCAGCCAGGCGACTTCGTAGGCGGGGGTCAACAGTTCAGTGATATGCATGGCCCGCTCCGGTTACAGGTGATCGGCGACCAGGCGCACGGTGGCCTGGCCATCAACGCCGTCGACGAATTCATCCGGCAAGCCGATGTAGAAGACATGGGGTGCGGTCTGCATGCCCGGCTTGAGCACCTTGATGTCGTCCTTGTTGGCGGCAATGCGGCTGCTGATCTCACTGTCCGGGTCGTTGAGGTCGCCAATGACACGGGCCCCGCCCACGCAGCTTTCCACGCAGGCCGGAAGCAACCCCACCTCAAGCCGGTGCTCGCAGAACGTGCATTTGTCAGCCGTCTGCGTCTCCTTGTTGATGAACCGCGCGTCGTAGGGACAGGCCTGCACGCAATATCCACAGCCGACACAGCGCTCGCTGTCGACCAGCACGATCCCGTCGGTGCGCTGGAAGGTGGCTTGCACCGGACACACCGGCACACAGGGCGGGTTGTCGCAGTGGTTGCACAGCCGCGGCAGGCTGACCATGGCAGGCGCGCTGCCATCGTCCCTGTCGACTTCGTACTGCAGCACCGTGGTGCGGAACTGGCCGACCGGCGGGAGGTTTTCCACCGTGCAGCTCACCGTGCAGGCCTGACAACCGATGCACTTGCGCAGGTCGACCAGCATTCCGAATCGCTTGCCCTCCATGCCTGGACGCCGGCTGGGCTGAAAAAGCCGCTCCCCCGGCAGCGCTGCACTGGCCCCGCTGGACACGCCGAAGGCGGTCGCCATGGCCACCAGTCCCTGCAGGAAGCCGCGCCTGCCGGGGGGATGCTCTGCCGATTTCATCGACCTTTTCTCCACATGCATCTCATTGGCCTGAATCAGTATTCTCAAGGCCATTGTGTGTATCCCGGGAGCCCCCGCGTTGATTCAAATCAACGGCCCCGGAGCGGCAAAATAGAACCAAAACCCGGGAATTATTTCCCGCTTGGATTAAGTGAGTATTAAGACCCTCAGTCGGGTTTATTTTGTGTCGCTGAATTCCTCGTATGCCGCCAACGCATTGGCCGCGTACATCAGCGACGGCCCTCCACCCATGTAGACGGCCACGCCCAGCATTTCCCGGAACTCCTCCGGGGTGGCGCCCAGGCGCACCAACGCCCGGGCGTGGAAGCCCAGGCAGGCGTCGCAGCGGCTGGCCACGCCGATCGCCATCGCGATCAACTCCTTGGTCTTCTCATCCGGCACGCCCGGCGCCAGCGCGGCTTTGCTCAGCGCGCCAAAGCCCTCCATGACCTGCGCGTTGTGCGTGCGCAGCGGGGCCAGATTCTTCGACACGGCGCGGTTCAGATCGGTATACGAATCAATCGCGGACATTGGAATGGTTCCTCATGATGATGGGTTGGCGGTTCCGCCAGATCCCGGGCGCTCGCAATACGCGGAGTGCAGCGTTGCAATCACCGCGGCCGCCGGGCCGGGGGCCAGTGAGTAATGGATGGTCTGGGCTTCTCGGCGGGTCGCAACCAGACCTTCTTCGCGCAGTACCGCCAGGTGCTGGGACAGCGCAGGCTGGCTGAGATCAAGCCGCTCATTGAGCTCGCCCACCGAGTACTCACCCCCGGCCAGCAGGCACAGCACCTGCAGTCGGCGCTCATTAGCCAGCGCCTTGAGCAGCCGCGTCGCTTCGCCGGAATGCCTCTGCATGGACTGGGGGTCCATGCCTGGCGGGAGCGAATCTTTCTGCATCTGACATTCACCTGGATCTGCAGCCTGTTCCGGGCCTCCGGAGGTGGCTGGGCAAGAGCAACATATCAGTTGACTCTAATATAAGTCAATGCTAATTTATGGATCCGGACACGACGTCCGGCTGACCCCTCCCGGAGACCGCCATGAACCTCGACCGCGCCATCTTTGCCTTCGCCGGCGTCATGATCCTGGCCAGCCTTGCGCTGGCCCACTTCCTCTCGCCGTGGTGGCTGCTGCTGACCGCCTTCGTCGGTCTCAACCTGCTGCAGTCCGCGTTCACGGGCTTCTGTCCGGCGGCCATGGTGTTCCGCAAGCTGGGCGTGCGCAGCGGCTGCGCGTTCAAATAAGGCGCCTGCGATGACCCACGCACCCGCCCATCCGACCCGGCCTGCACGTGCCGCGCGCACGCTGACTCCCCTGCTGCTGGCCACTGCACTGGCGGCCTGCTCGGGTGTGGATGACGCGCGCGAGACGCCCGTGATCAACGGCCTGGACACCCTGGTGGTGCCCGCCAGCGACGCTGCCGGCGGCCGCGCCTGGGACGGCGTGGTCGAGGCGGTGCGCCAGGCCACCCTGACTGCCCAGACCAGCGGCCGCGTGGATGAGGTACTGCGCGATGTCGGCGACCCGGTGGGCGCCGGCGAGGTGCTGGTGCGCCTGAGCGCGGTGGAACAGCGGGCGGGGGTGGAAACCGCCCGTGCCCAGCTACGCGCCGCCGAAGCCGCCGCACAGGAGGCCCAGGGCAACTACCGGCGCTACCAGGAGCTGTCGCAGGCCCAGTACGTGTCCAGGGCCCAGCTTGAACAGATGCAGGCGATGCGCGATTCGGCCACCGCCGCACGCGATGCCGCACGCGCCCAGCTCGACAATGTCGCCCAGCAGGCCGACTACACCGTGGTGCGCGCGCCTTATGCCGGCGTGGTCGCATCGCGCCTGGTGGAGCCGGGCGAAAGCATCGGCAACGGCCAGCCGCTGATGACGGTGTTTGCGCCCGCAGCGCTGCGGATCGAAGTGAGCGTGCCGCAGTCCGACGCCGCGGCTATCCGCGCCGCACCCGCTGCGATGATCCGCTTGAGTGAGGGCGTCAGCGTCGAGGCCGCACGCGTGACGGTATTCCCCGCCGCCGACGCCGCCAGTCATGCGGTGCGGGTACGGCTGGACCTGCCGGAACTTCACGCCGCCCCGGCGCCGGGAACCACCGCCAAGGTCGTCTTCCCGTCGTTGCAGGGCAGCGCATTCGTGCGCGTGCCGGCGACGGCCGTGGCGGTCCGCGGCGAGGTCAATGCCGCCTACGTACTGGCCGACGGCCACCTGGCACTGCGCCAGCTCCGCCTGGGCGCGCATTGGAACGGAGATGTCGAAGTAATCGCCGGCCTGCAACCCGGCGAGACCATCGCCGCCGACCCGGTGGCAGCGCGTCAGGCACTGGTCGCGGCACGCGAGGACAAGTGAGATGACCACGCGACCGGAGCCTCCCCGCTTGGGCATCTCAGGGCGCATCGCCCGCACGTTCCAGGCCAATCCGCTGACCCCGATCCTGGCCCTGCTCGGCCTGCTGCTGGGCGTGGTCGCGGTGATGATCACCCCGCGCGAGGAAGAGCCGCAGATCGACGTGACCATGGCCAACGTGATCGTGCCCTTCCCGGGCGCCAGCGCGCGCCAGGTCGAACAGATGGTCGCCTACCCGCTGGAGCAGGTGCTCTCGGAGATCGAACAGGTCAAGCACGTGTACTCGATCAGCCGCCCCGGCATGGTGGTGGCCACGGTCGAGTTCCAGGTCGGGGTGAAGCGCCAGCCGGCGCTGGTCCGCCTGTACGACAAGGTGTTCTCGCACCAGGACTGGATGCCGCCAGACCTGGGCGTGGGCCAGCCGGTCATCAAGCCCAAGGGCATCGACGACGTGCCGGTGATGGCGCTGACCCTGTGGACCGATGATGCGGACCGCGGCGCGCACGCGCTGGCCGAGGTGGCGCACTCGCTGGAAACCGAGCTCAAGCGCATCCCCGGTACCCGCGACGTGTACACGATCGGCGCACCCGAGCGCGCGGTGATGGTGACGCTGGATCCGGCGCGCCTGGCCAGCCACGGCCTTGCGGTCGAGGACCTGGCCGGTGCGCTGCAGGCGGCCAATCTGGCCCGCCAGGCCGGCGAGCGCGTAGGCACAGACGGCGTGGTGCAGGTCACTTCCGGCCGCTTCCTGGCCGATCGCGACGACGTTGCCAGCCTGGTGCTGGGCGTATCCGGGGGCCAGCCCGTGCGGCTGCAGGACGTGGCCAACGTGCACGACACCACCGATACGCCATCAAGCTACGTCTGGCACGGCGCGCCGGTCGGGCAGGCGGGTCCCGCCGACGGCATGGCACCGGCAGTAACGCTGGCGATCGCCAAGAAGCCCGGCAGCAACGCCTCCGACATCACCCGCACCGTGCTCGACCGGGTCCAGGCCCTGCGCGGCCAGGTCATTCCGGACGGCGTGGAAATCACCGTCACCCGCGACTATGGCCTGACCGCCAGTGACAAGGCCTGGACCCTCATCCAGAAGCTGTTTTTCGCCACCGCCTCGGTGGTGCTGCTGGTGCTGTTCGCGCTGGGCCGGCGCGAGGCGATCGTGATTGGCAGCGCGGTGGTGCTGACCCTGGCCACCACGCTGTTCGCGTCCTGGGCAATGGGCTTCACCCTCAACCGGGTGTCACTGTTCGCGCTGATCTTCGCCATCGGCATCCTGGTCGACGATGCGATCGTGGTGGTGGAGAACATCCACCGGCACATGGCCCGCGGCGGCAAGTCCCTGCGTGAAGCGATCCCGCCGGCGGTGGACGAGGTTGGCGGCCCGACGATCCTGGCCACTTTCACCGTGATCGCGGCGCTGATGCCGATGGCCTTCGTCACCGGGCTGATGGGCCCGTATATGCGGCCGATCCCGGTCAACGCCTCGGTCGGCATGCTGCTGTCCCTGATCATCGCGCTGGTGGTGACGCCGTGGCTTTCGCTGAAGCTGCTGAGGCGCCACGGTGGCGATATCGCGCACGCCGGACCGGAGGATGCGCGGGGCGTCGGGGGCGCAGCCCCGACCTGCGGTCCCGGCAACGCACAGGCCGGCAGCGGTCACGCCGCAGGCAGCATGGCCGCGCGGCTGCATACGCTGTTCGAACGACTGATGACGCCCTTCCTCGACTCGAAACGCGGCGGCCGCAGGCGCGGCCTGCTGTTTGCCTCCATGGCCGGGCTGGTGGTGCTGGCGGCGAGCCTGGCGGTGTTCCAGCTGGTGGTGCTGAAGATGATGCCGTTCGACAACAAGTCCGAGCTGCAGGTGGTGGTGGACCTGCCCGAAGGCCGCACCCTGGAGGACACCGCCGCCCTGCTCACCGAGCTGTCGGTGGTGCTGGCACGGGTACCGGAGGTGCGCGACTGGCAGGCCTACGCCGGCACCGCTGCGCCGATCAACTTCAACGGCCTGGTCCGTCAGTACGACCTGCGCACCGGGGCAAACGTTGGCGACCTGCAGGTGAACCTGGTCGACCGCCGCGAGCGCAGCCGCAAGAGCCATGACATCGCCGTTGCGCTGCGGCCCGCGCTGGCGGAAGTCGGCGTGCGCCACGGCGCCTCGGTGAAAGTGGTCGAAGTGCCGCCCGGCCCGCCGGTGCTCTCGCCGATCGTCGCTGAAGTGTACGGTCCGGACTACGAAGCGCAGCGCCGGGTCGGGCTGGCGCTGGAGCAGCGCTTCCTCGCCACCGATGGCGTCGTTGACGTGGACACCAGCGTGGAAGCCGACGCCGCGCGAGAGGTGCTGGTGATCGACCGCGAGCGCGCCGCGCGCCTGGGTGTGTCGCAATCGGCGATCGCCGACACCATCGCCGCCGGGCTGTCGGGCCATGACGCCACGTACCTGATCGACGACAGATCAAAGTACCCGCGCCCCATCCGCCTGCGCCTGCCGGTCGCCGACCGGGTCAACCTCGACGGCATGCTGTCGCTGCGCGTGCGCGGCGGCGATGACCAACTGATACCGCTGTCCGAGCTGACCAGCATGGAACAGGCCGGCTGGGACGGTGCCATCCACCACAAGGACCTGCTGCCGGTGGTGTACGTGATGGGCGATGAAAGCAGCCGCTTGGACAGCCCGCTGTACGGCATGTTCAACCTGGTGGGACAGGTGGCCGACAACGCCATCGACGGCGAGTGGCTGGCGCAGCACTACATCGCCCAGCCCGCCGACACCGCGGGGTTCTCGATCAAGTGGGACGGCGAGTGGCAGATCACCTATGAAACCTTCCGCGACATGGGCATCGCCTACGCCGCCGGCCTGCTGCTGATCTACCTGCTTGTGGTCGCGTACTTCCGTAACTACGCGCTGCCGCTGGTGATCATGGCGCCTATCCCGCTGACCGTGATCGGAGTGATGCCCGGCCACGCGCTGCTGGGCATGCAGTTCACCGCCACCAGCATGATCGGCATGATCGCGCTGGCCGGGATCATCGTGCGCAACTCGATCCTGCTGGTGGACTTCATCAACCACGAGCTTGCGCGCGGGCGCGCACCGGCACAGGCAGTGATCGACGCCTGCGCGGTCCGCGCCCAACCGATCGCGCTGACCGCGCTGGCGGCCATGGCCGGCGCGTTCTTCATCCTCGACGATCCGATCTTCAACGGCCTGGCGATCTCGCTGATCTTCGGCATCCTGGTCTCCACCGTGCTGACCCTGATCGTCATTCCGCTGCTGTACTTTGCCCTCATCACCCGCAAGGGTCCGGCGCCGCAGGAGGCCTTGCCATGAAGCAGATCGTCATCCTCGGCAGCGGCTTTGCAGCGCTGTCCACCGTGCGCGACCTGCGCAGCCAGGGCGTGCCGAATCCGATCACCGTCGTCTCGCCGCGCTGCGAGCTGGTGTACCTGCCGAGCCTGATCTGGGTTCCTTCTGGCAAACGAACCGGCGACGACCTGCGCATTCCCCTGGCCGACTTCTTCCAGCGCCACGACGCACGCTGGCACCAGGGCAGCGTGCAGCGGGTGCTCGAAGGCGGCCGCCGCGTGGTTACCGACACCGGCACCGTGGAGAACGACTTCCTGGTGATCGCCACCGGCGGGCGCTACCTGCGCAAACTGCCGGGCATCGAGCACGCGACCATCCCCTGCGAGGGCATTGCTGCGGCCGAATCAATCCGTGACCGATTGGCTGAAATGGACGGCGGCACCATCGCCGTGGGCTTTGCGACCAACCCGAATGAGCCGGGCGCGGTGCGCGGCGGGCCGATGTTCGAGTTCCTGTTCGGTATCGACACCCTGCTGCGAAAGCAGGGTCGGCGCGAGCGGTTCCGGCTGGTGTTTTTCAATCCCTCCGAACAGCCCGGAAAGCGGCTCGGCCCGACTGCGGTGAAGAAGATGCTGGCCCGCATGCAGGCGCTGGGAATCGAGACCCACCTTGGCCACAAGCCGCTCGGCTTCACGCCCACACGGGTGGAGACCGAAGGCGGCGGCTTCGACGCCGACCTGATCCTGTTCATGCCGGGCCTCACGGGCCCAGCGTGGCTGGAGGGCAGCAAGCTGCCGCTGTCGGGAGGCGGCTTCATCGCCGCCGAGGCCACCTGCCGGGTGCGCGGCATGGAGCAGGTCTACGTGGCCGGGGACGCCGGCAGCTACCCGGGTCCGGACTGGATGGCCAAGCAGGCCCATCAGGCCGACCTGCAGGCCCGGGCGGTAGCCAGGAACATCGCCGCCGAGTTGCGCGGAGCACCTGCGATGCACGGCTTCAAGGCCGAGCTGGCATGCATCGTCGACACCCTCGACGCCGGCATGCTCGTCTACCGCAGCGGCAAGCGAAACCTCGCCCTGCCGCGCACGCGTGCTTTCCACTGGCTCAAGCAGCGCTTCGAAGCCCGCTACCTGAAGCAGTATCGTTGAGCGCATGAATTCAGTCGGACCGTTCCCCATCAGCGCCGTCATCGTCGCGCTGTCGCTGCTGGCCGGCTGGCTGCTGGTGCGCGCCTGGGCCAGGCGCCTGCCGGAGTCGCCGCACAAGCTTGCCGGCGCGCGGTTCATCGATGCCGCACTGGTTGGTCTGCTGGCGGCACGGCTGGGGTTCGTGATCGGCTGGTGGCCGGAATACGCCGCCGCCCCGATGTCGCTCATTGCCATCGGCGACGGCGGCTTCCTGTGGTGGGTCGGCCTGCCGGTCGCCCTCGCGTTTGCGTGGTGGCGCACCAGTGGTGCACGGCCGTTGCGCAAGCCGGTCCTGGCCGGGATTGCCGCCGGCATGCTGACGTGGCTGGCATTCACCGGCACGCTGACGTTGCTGCATCGCTCGGCGCCGCCGCTGCCGGACCTGACCCTGGCCGCCCTCGACGGCAGCCCGGCCACGCTGCACGCCTACGCCGGCCAGCCGATCGCGCTCAATCTGTGGGCCACCTGGTGCCCGCCGTGCCGGCGCGAAATGCCGGTGCTTGAAGACGCCCAGCAGCGCTATCCGGGCGTGGCCTTCGTGCTGGTCAACCAGGGCGAGGGCGGTGAGGAGATCCAGGCGTTCCTGCAGCAGCAGGGCCTGACCCTGCGGGATGTGTTGCTCGATCCACGCTCCACCGTGATGCGCGACACCGGCTCCCGCGCGCTGCCCACCACCCTGTTTTTCGACGCCGACGGCCGGCTGGTGGACACCCACATGGGCGAGCTCACCCGCGCCAGCCTGGCCAGCACCCTGCGCAGGCGCTTTGGCGTGTCCGGCGACGAAGGCCAGGCACGGACCGCTCAGTAAACGGGCGGCACTTCGCGGTTGCGGGCGGGGAACGGCTGATATAACTTACGTTATAACCTCCGCAGCCGGGACCCGTCATGAAACTCAAGATCACCACCGTCGGCAATTCCGCCGGGATCATCCTGCCCAAGGAACTGCTTGCCCGCCTGCGCCTGCAAAAGGGCGACGAGCTGTTTGCGCTGGAAACGCCGGACGGCATCAAGCTGACCGCGTTCGATCCGGCCCTGGCTGAGCAGATGGAGGTCGCCGAGCGGATCATGCGCGAGGACCGTGCTGTGCTGCGCAAGCTCGCGCAATAGGAGGCGGCCATGATCAGATGGATAGAAAAGCCGTTTGCGCTCGCCATCCACGATCGCCAGCTCAGCGAGCATGGCGGCAGTGCCGGAGTGCGCGATGAATCCCTGCTTGATTCCGCACTCGCCCGGCCGCAACAGCTGTATGCATATGGTCATCCGCCGCCCGATCTCGCCGACCTGGCGGCGAGCCTTGCCTACGGACTGGCCCGCAACCACCCGTTCGTGGACGGCAACAAGCGCACCGCCCATGTCTGCTACCGCGCGTTCCTGGTCCTCAACGGTATGACCGTGGCAGCAACCGATGAGGACAAGTACGTCGCCATGGTCGCCTTGGCCGAAGGCAGTCTGCCCGAAGCCGACTTCGCCGCCTGGCTGCGCGAGCGCATCCAGCGCGATTCGGGCACCGACGTGCACGAGCCAAAAGCGGCATACGCCCGCCCGGCCTGAATGGACGCAGTGATGCGTTCACCCTTCCAACATCACTGGCAGGAGAACGACCATGGACAACCTGTTATTTCGCGGCAGCCTGATCGCGCTGGCGACAGTCGCCCTGGCCGCCTGCACCGCGACCACCAGCGCACCGACGGCCGTCACCGCCGAAGACAGCGCGCCGGCCGACAGCTGGCTGCAGGGCTCAGTCAACGAGCGTCTTGAAACGGTGGCCGACCAGCTGCGCGGATTCGGTATCACCATGCTTGAGGTCGATCATCGTTACGGCGAGCTGTACTTCGCCGGCCAAGACCGCAACTGGGAATACGCGGCCTACCAGATCGAGGAAATCGAGGAGGCGCTCGAAGCCGGCCTGCAGCGGCGCCCGGCACGCGCGCAAAGCGCGGCCATGCTCGACCCGGCGCTGGAAGCTGTGGAAGAAGCAATCAGCGCCCGCGATCCTGCAGCCTTCGAAGAGACCTTCGAGCGACTCACCGCCACCTGCAATGCCTGCCACTTGGCGGAGGACGTCGGCTTCATTCACGTTGCTGCTCCCGGCACCAGGGGCAGCTCGGTTCGGCCGGCACCGACAGGCACCGAATAACTGTCGAACGGCGGGTCAACCCGCGCTACATATCAGCGGGGAGGTTGATCCAGATCAAGATGCACGCCGCGACTCGGGCGCAAAGTCGCCGATATGGTCCGGGGCAATCGGACTTCCCGATGCCCGGTGCCACATCGTCTGGAGGCCCCACATGCAGAGTCGTCCCAACCATCCGGCCACGCGGCGCGTTTCCGCCCCCTGCCAACGCATCGTCGTTGCCATCGCCTTGGCACTGATGGCCGGCGGCGTCCACGCCAACGACAACTGGCAGGTCAGCGGCGACGTGCGCTTGGGCTATGTCGCCTCCGAAACCCGCGCCCGCAGCGGCGCCGAGTCCGATGCCGACAGCCTGCGCGCCCGCGCGCGCCTGCGCCTGCGCGGCGACCTGGGCGGCGGCTGGCACTTCAGCGGCCGGATGGCCGCGCGGCTGGACACCGACCAGGACAACGAGGAGTTCTGGATGCGTACCTACGCACCGGGCCCTGCCGGACTGGAAGACGGCCAGGGCACGATCGACGAGGCGTACCTGGAGTACCGCCCGGCCGAGGCGCCGTGGAGCCTGCGGGTCGGTCGCTTCCAGACAGCGTGGGGCCTGGACGACGTGATGAAGAAGTCGCTCGACCAGAACGACAGCCCCAACTTCGATATCACCTGGACCGACGGCGCCTGGCTGCAGTGGAAGGCCAGCGAGGACTGGACCACGCATCTGGTGGTGCGCCACAACGACCGCCGCGGACCTACCGGCTCCCTGCGCCGGCCGCTTGAATTCAGCGACAGTGATTCGCGCATCGGCGTGCTGGCGGTTGCCGAATCAAAAACCCCGGTGGGCCCGCTGATCCAGCGCGCGGTCACGCTCAACTGGCTGCCGTCGGCCCTGCACCCGTACGGGGTGGCGGATCCGCGCAACGAGGATTATCTCGCCGTGACCGCCAAGGCCACCGCACAGTGGCCGCTGGGGGAAGCCGGAACGAAGCTGCGGCTCGGCGGTGAACTTGGGTACGCCCCCAATACGCCCCGCCGCGAGCCGATGAACTCCGGCACAGGAGACGCCGACTCGCTCTCATGGCAGGCCTCGCTCAACTTCATGGACATCCTGCCCAGCCACAACCTGGGCATCGTCCACGGCCGGGTCGCCGACGGCTGGCTGCTGTCCAGCGACTTCCGGCCCAACGACAAGCTGACCGAAGTGCGCTGGGTCTGGCAGGCCACGGCAGCCTGGCAGCTGGATGCACGGCTGCGGCGTCGCGAAGAGATCGACCTGCCTGTCACCGCCGCAGGCGCGCGCAGGGATGACGATATCTACGTGCGGGCCACCTGGCGCTTCTGAGCGGCCAGCGCCTGCACGCGTTTTAACGGGGTCAGGTGGCGGGCCGGGTCAGCCGGAAAACCCGCCCTCGGCCAGAAATGCTTTTTCCTCGCGGGTGTGCTCACGGCCCAGCACCGGATTGCGATGTGGAAAGCGGCCGAAACGCCGGATGATGTCGCGGTGCCCGCTGACCCGCTGCGCGCGCTCCTCGCTGATCCGCGCGCTCAGGCTGATCGACATCCCCTGGTCGGCCAGGTTTTCGGAATGCGTGAACGGAAAAATAAAGAACACCCGGAAACCCTCCTCCACCTGGTCCAGCCAGCCCCTGCGCTCCGCTTCCCGGGCATACATGCACGCCAATCCATCGGTCGCGTACATGTGCGCGGTGCCGCGGAACGCGTTGCGGGGAAACTGGTCGAGCAGGACCATCAACGCCAGTGCGCCGTCCGGGCTTTCAATCCAGTCGTCGCAGCGGCGCCTGGCGGCGTCCATGTGCAGGTCCAGGAAGCTGTCGCGGAACAGCTGGTCGAAGGCATCGTCTTTGCGCATCCAGCGCCCGTCGGCGACCACCTCGCGCCAGAAGTCGATCAGCGTATCGATGTGCGGATTCATGCCATCCCTTCTCTGGAAACACCTTGGAACATAGCCCATCGGCTTGTGGGCGTCCGGCCTACGGGCCCGCTCTCAACCTGCCAATTTCTGCCAACGCTCACTTCCGTTCCGTTGCGGAAACCCGTCCTCGGAAACATCCACGCAAACCACGTGCAACCAGACATCAGTGCCTGTGTAATGACCCAGTGATTTCCTGCTCAGGTGTTATTTTTCAAAGGAGACACCTATGAGCTTGATGATGGAAGAGGAAATCAAACGTTGGACGGCGCGACGCAAGTCGGCGCTGGTGCTGGAGATCA